>CAZKHY010000039.1:0-25667 GCA_964552455.1 uncultured Nitrospira sp. | reverse complement strand
CGATCGACCTGGCGGAGCTCTACGAGTACGTGAAGCCGAACGTGCAAAGAATCGCCCGCAAGCAGTACAACAACGAACAGACGCCGCAACTGCTGGCGAGCCCGGAGCTGCTGCGCAAAGGGGGCGGGCGGCTCATTGAACCACGGAAGCCTTGAGAAACGGGGCCCAATGCACCCGGCATCGGTCCTTAGCCCATTCAAATCCGAGGGGTCATAAAGGATTCACGTGTTCGGAGAACCGATCATCAAGTCGAGGCGGGATTGGGCGGTGATCCCGAATCTCCACGATTACGGAGAAGTGCGCGCGGCTTTTTCATGGGAGAAGGCCAGGCGCGAGCTGGATAGCCTCCCGGGCGGATGCGGCCTCAACATCGCCCACGAGGCGGTCGATCGCCATGCGACAAGCGCCCGCCGTGACCATCTGGCCTTGCGCTGGCTCGGCAAGAACGGCGAGCTCCGCGATTACACGTACGGCCGTCTGGAAGAACTGACGAACCGATTCGCCAACGTCCTGCAGCGTCTGGGGGTGGCCAAGGGCGATCGCGTCTATGCCCTGGCCGGGCGGATTCCCGAGCTCTATGTCGCCGCGCTGGGGACCCTCAAGAACCGGAGCGTCTTCTGCCCGCTCTTCTCGGCCTTCGGGCCTGAGCCGATCCGGGCGCGGCTGGCGATCGGGCAGGCGAAGGTGCTCGTGACCACCGAATCCCTGTACAACCGCAAGGTGGCGGGGTTGCGGTCCTCCCTGCCGCACCTCGAGCAAGTCCTGCTGGTGGGCGATGCGCACAAGCCGACCGACGTACCGGGGACGCATGACTACCACTGGCTGCTGGCCGAGGCCAGCGACCGGTTTACGATCGGGCCGACCGATCCGGAGGACATGGCGCTCCTGCACTTTACCAGCGGGACGACCGGTACGCCCAAAGGGGCGGTGCACGTGCACCAGGCGGTCGTGGCCCATCATATGACCGGCAAGCTGGCCCTGGACTTGCACAAAAACGACATCTTCTGGTGCACAGCCGATCCCGGCTGGGTCACCGGCACGTCCTACGGCATCATTGCGCCCTTGACGAACGGCGTCACCAGCATCGTGGACGAGGCGGACTTCGAGGCGGAACGGTGGTACCGTATCCTGCAGGATCAGCAAGTCTCGGTCTGGTACACGGCGCCCACGGCCATCCGGATGATGATGAAGGTGGGCACCGAACCGATGCACAAGTATGATCTTCGTTCGCTCCGCTTCCTGGCCAGCGTGGGCGAGCCGCTCAATCCGGAAGCGGTGCTGTGGGGGCAACAAGCCTTCGGACAGCCGTTCCACGACAACTGGTGGCAGACCGAGACGGGCGGCATCATGATCGCCAACTATGCGTCCATGGACATCAGGCCCGGGTCGATGGGCCGTCCCCTGCCGGGGATTGAGGCGTCGATCGTGCGGAGGACCGAGGAGGGCGGGATCGAGGAGATCCTTGAACCGAGCGTCCAGGGCGAATTGGCGCTCAAGCCCGGGTGGCCCTCCATGTTCCGGGCCTATTGGAACGAGCCGGAACGATACCGGAAGTGTTTCATCGGGGGGTTCTATCTGACCGGCGATCTTGCCAAGCGGGACAAGGACGGCTACTT
The DNA here is from genome assembly GCA_964552455.1 of uncultured Nitrospira sp. Classification (GTDB taxonomy): domain Bacteria; phylum Nitrospirota; class Nitrospiria; order Nitrospirales; family Nitrospiraceae; genus VGXG01. The sequence continues at coordinate 24,051 of CAZKHY010000039.1, read as the reverse complement.
CTGGTTCGTGGGGCGGGCCGATGACGTGATCAAGACCTCCGGCCATCTGATCGGGCCTTTCGAGGTGGAGAGCGTCCTGATCGAGCACAAGGCGGTGGCGGAGGCGGGCGTGATCGGGAAGCCGGATCCGGTCGCGATGGAAGTGGTCAAAGCTTTCGTCTCGCTCAAGGACGGGTATGAGCCGTCCCACGAACTCCAGCGGGAGTTGCTGGGGTTCGCGCGGGCGAAGCTGGGCGCGGTGGTCGCGCCGAAGGAGATTGAATTCCTGCCCTCCCTGCCCAGGACGAGAAGCGGCAAGATCATGCGGCGGCTGCTGAAGGCCCGCGAGTTGGGGTTGCCGGAAGGGGACACCTCGACGCTGGAAGCGTGAGCAGTGGGAAGTAAAAAGTTGAAAGTGAAAAGCGAGGGGGCAGGAGCAAGACGATCCATGACGCTGGAACCAGACCGCATCCACGCCCTGGAACTGCTTCGCCAGATGCTGCGGATCCGCCGCTTCGAGGAGAAGACGGTGGAGCTCTACAGCCTGGGCAAGATACGGGGATTCCTCCATCTCTATATCGGCGAAGAAGCGGTCGCGGTCGGAGCCCTGCAGGCGCTCACGCAGGATGACGCGATCGTCGCGACCTACCGTGAGCACGGCCATGCTCTCGTGCGCGGCACGCCAGCCGGCTCCCTCATGGCGGAGCTCTACGGCAAGGCCAACGGCTGCGCCAGAGGCCGCGGGGGCTCCATGCACTTCTTCGACGCGTCTCGGCGCTTTTACGGAGGGCTGGCGATCGTGGGGGGCGGCTTGCCGGTCGCCGTCGGGTTGGCGCTGGCCGACAAGCTGCAAGGCAAGACCCGCGTGACCGCCTGCTTCTTCGGCGACGGGGCTGTGGCGGAGGGGGAATTTCACGAGTCGCTCAACCTCGCGGCGCTCTGGAAGCTCCCGGTGTTGTTCCTCTGCGAGAACAATCTCTACGCGATGGGCACAGCCCTGGCTCGACACCAGGCGCAAACGGACATCGCGCTCAAGGCCCGCGCCGCCGGGCTTCCCGCCCAGGCCGTGGACGGCATGGACGTGCTGGCCGTCGAGGAAGCGACGAACCAGGCAGCGACGGCGGTGCGTGGGGGCAACGGCCCATATCTGCTGGAGTTCAGGACCTACCGGTTCCGGGCCCATTCGATGTATGACCCGGAGCTGTACCGTACGAAGGAGGAAGTCGAGCGGTGGAAGGAGCGGGATCCCCTCGCGACCTTCGAGGCGCGGCTCCGGGAATGGAAGTGCCTCACGTCCGATGACCTGGCCGGAATGGAAGCGGAGATTGCGGCGGAAATCGACGACGCGGTCGCCTTTGCGGAGGCCGGTCCTTGGGAGCCGGTCGAAGATTTGACGAAGGACGTGTCTACGGAAGCCGTCGGCGATCAGCCGTCAGCGCTCAGCCTGTCTGAGCGGAACATCCGGAAGCTGAGCGCTGACGGCTGAAAGCTCGTTATGATCAAGCTCACCTATCGAGAAGCGGTGCGGGCCGGCTTGCGGACAGCCCTGCAGAGAGACCCGCGCGTCTTCCTCATGGGCGAGGATGTCGGACGTTACGGCGGCACCTACGCCTGCAGCCACGGGCTGCTGGAGGAATTCGGCCCGGAGCGAATCCGCGACACGCCGTTGTCTGAGTCGGTCTTCGTCGGAGCCGGCATCGGGGCGGCTCTGGGAGGGATGAGGCCGATCGTGGAGGTCATGACGGTCAATTTCAGTCTCCTGGCCCTGGATCAGATCGTCAACAACGCGGCCACCATCCGCCACATGTCCGGAGGCCAGTTCAGCGTGCCGCTCGTGGTCCGCATGGCCACCGGGGGAGGGCGGCAGGTGGCGGCGCAACATTCCCACAGTCTGGAAGGCTGGTATGCGCACATCCCCGGGATCAAAGTCCTCACGCCGGCGACGGTGACCGACGCGAGGGGCATGTTGCTCGCCGCGCTCCGCGAACCGGACCCGGTGTTCATCTTCGAGCATGCCTACCTCTACCCGATGGAAGGGGAGCTGGAGGAAGAGGCCGCCCCGGTCGATATCAGCCAAGCGGCGGTGCGAAGGCCTGGGCGGGATGTGAGCCTCATTACGTTCGGCGGCTCGCTCTGGAAGTCCTTGGAGGCGGCCGGCCGGCTTGCCACCGAGGGGATCGAGGCGGAGGTCATCGACCTTCGGGTGCTGCGCCCGCTCGATGGGGCCACGGTCCTGGCCTCCGTCGGAAAAACCCATCGCGCGGTGATCGTGGACGAAGCCTGGCGCACCGGCAGCTTCGCCGCCGAGGTCAGCGCGCAGATCATGGAAGGCGGGTTCTACGACCTCGACGGGCCGGTCGCGCGAGTCTGCAGCGCCGAGGTTCCCATTCCCTATCCCAAGCATCTGGAGGACGCGGCGCTGCCGAGCGTTGAGGGCATCGTAAAGGCCGTTCGCACGATGCTGGGCACTAAGAATTGACGATGGCCAAGAAATTTGGCGAATTGAAGAATTGCCCGGAATCGAGGTTCTTGAACGGACCGAGGATTGAAGAGATGGGCTTGGCAATTTTCAATCTTGGCAATCACTCAATCCAACAATCACCGATTTTTCAATCGTCAATAGGTTCTTATGGCTGAGTTCCTCATGCCCATGCTCGGGGCCGACATGAGCGCCGGCACGCTGGTGGCCTGGAAAAAGAAAGAGGGGGACCGCGTGACGCGCGGCGAGATCGTGGCCGAGGTCGAGACCGACAAGGCGGCCATCGATGTCGAGATCTTTACCACCGGCGTCATCGAGAAGATCCTGGTCCAGCCCGGCGAGAAGGTGCCGGTCGGGACCCCGCTGGCCCTCATCCGCGAGGAGGGCAAACCCGCCCAGCCACAGACTGCGGCTCCTCCTGTGCCGCCCGAGGCGAAAATGCCGCCGGCTCCGCCAGCCCCCGTCAGTCCGACCAAACCGTCCGAACCAGGCGCAGTCGCGCCGGAGCGGCTCCGCATTTCTCCCTCCGCCAAGCAGTTGGCGGTCGAACTCGGGGTCGATCCGGCTTCGGTACAAGGTACAGGGCCGGGCGGTGCGATCACGCGCGAGGATGTTCAGCGTGCCGCTGAACAGGCGCGAGGCGCGAGGCGCGAGGCCCGCGGCAGAGAGGTTGCTGCCCCTGGCCCCGTGCCACGAGCCGGCGAAGCTGGCGACCGCTTGCTTCGCATGAGGCAGGCGATCGCGGCGGCCATGGCCCGCTCCAAGCGGGAGATCCCTCATTACTACCTGAGCAGCACCATCGACATAAGCCGGGTCACGGCCTGGCTGAGGGAGGAGAACCTCAAGCGGCCGGTCGCGGATCGGCTGCTCTACGGGATCCTGCTCATCAAGGCCGTGGCGCTGGCCTTGCGGGAGGTGCCCGAATTAAACGAGGTCTGGAAAGAGGGACAAGCGGTCCCGAGCCGAGGCATCCATGTCGGCGTGGCAATCTCGCTCCGGGGCGGGGGGCTCGTGGCGCCGGCCCTGCACGAGACCGACCGGCAGAGCCTGAGCGAACTCATGCAGAACTTCCGCGATCTTGTGACGAGGGCGCGCGCCGGCTCCCTGCGGAGTTCCGAACTGTCCGATCCCACGATCACGGTCACGAGCCTCGGCGAACAGGGGGTGGAGACTGTGTTCGGGGTCATCTACCCGCCGCAGGTGGCGCTCGTGGGGTTTGGAAAAGTTGTGGAACGTCCATGGGTCAGTGAGGGAAAGGTGGTGCCCAGACCGGTCGTGACGGCGACGCTTTCCGCGGACCACCGGGTCACCGACGGCCATCGGGGCGGGTTGTTTCTGGCGGCCGTGGACCGGCTGCTCCAGGAGCCAGGCAGGCTATGAGGGCGAAACTGACAGCCGACGAAATCAAGAGCACCGTCCTGCGCATCCTGGGCGAGATTGCGCCGGAGGCTGATGTGACCATGCTCAAGCCCGACGTCAGCTTCCGCGATCAATTGGATATCGACTCCATGGACTTCCTGAACTTCGTGATCGGGCTCCACAAAACGCTGCGCATCGAAATTCCCGAAGAAGATTACCCGAAACTGGCGACCCTCAACGGCTGCGTGAAACGGATCATGGACATCCAGCGCGGGCAGGGCGGACCGGGGGAGAACTGATGGGGCCGCATCAGGTGCTGAAAGGCTCGTTCAAGACCGGTCTGAGCTTTGGATTGACCTCGGGAACCATCACGACGCTGGGTCTGATTGTCGGGCTCCATTCCGGCACCCACTCCAAGCTCGTGGTGGTCGGGGGCATCGTGACCGTCGCCGTCGCGGACGCCTTTTCGGACGCGTTGGGGATGCATGTCTCGCAGGAATCCGAGAACCAGCACAGTCCCAGGGAAATCTGGAAATCGACCCTGGCGACCTTCGTGGCCAAGTTCCTCTTTGCTCTGACCTTCCTGGTTCCGATCCTGCTGCTGCCTATCACCAACGCCATCATCGCCAGCGTCGGGTGGGGGTTGTTTCTTTTGGGGCTGTTCAGCTTTTACATGGCGAAGGAGCAGCAGGTTCCGCCCTGGACCGTCATTACAGAGCATGTGGTCATTGCTCTGATCGTGATCACGATCACCCACTACGTTGGACATTGGGTCGAGGCGACGTTCCGCAGTCTCTAGGAGGGAGATAAAAAGCGGCTCGCCCTCATGTGGGCCATCGGGCCTGTCGATTGGCCGGAACCCCGTCCGGCAACCCAGCAAGTCCCACCCCGGCTGGTTGCCCCGCGCTTCCCACCTCCCGTGCCCTTCTGCGGGCCGTGCCTACCGGCACCTGAGAGGAAGCGTGTCCCTTGGACTGAGATCCCGCTACCGGCACAGGAGCGACCCCCTCTGCCACTCGGCTGCATGAAGGCGAGTCAAACTCCACGCTTGCCGACCCTGCTCAGCCTTTCCTCACCTCCTGTTCATGAATTAACCATCGCCGGGTCTGGATCAACAGACTTGAGCTTCAACCGCACGGCGGAAAAGGCTTACCCGAACCATGAGTCGCCTGTTTGGCCATGGCGATAAGGAGGCTTGAGGCATTTGTCAACAGGGCCCCTTTCTCAGTTGGCCTGAAACTCCCCATACAATTTTGGCCGCTTGTTTATTTTGCCCGGATTTTTTTCATAACGTTCTGTTTTTGCTCCCATTTCTGAAGATCAGATCTTCTCGCTGGGATTGGCATTGCCCATGCATTTCTTACTCTTAGCAACATTGTGGATAGGCGGAGGCCAGAAGGGGGGGAATCCATGAACCGACCCATAGCTGTTACGGAACGAATCATCCAGGCGGTGTCCCAGACTCCCGGTTGTTTATTGGAGGAACTGGTTCTGGCTTGTCCGGGCCTGACCTGGAACCAGATCTTTCTCGAAGTCGATCGGCTCAGCCGGAACGGACAGCTCTGGCTGACGCTCGAAGGCCCGGGGGTCTATTCCGTCAGGCCGACAAGAAAGATGTTGCCATCATGAACCCCAGAGGAGCCAAGAAAATCTGTCCCGGCCGGTGCGATCGCTGCGGCCGCTTGATGGTGATGGTCCGGTTGCAGGACCGGCTGGGAGAGGAAGGGGCGAGACCTCTGGTGGGCTGGAAATGTCTCATCTGCGGCAAGGTCGTGGATCTGCACAGTCTGACGCATCACCACGAGCTGCCCGAACGGGAAACGGCCAGGCGATGGCCGCCACGGGAGTGGCGGGGAAGGGCGGTGCAGTATGGTTGATGCGGCGCGGGCGGGAAGGACCGTTCCGGTCGTGAAGCTGTCACCCAGGTGGACGACGCTCCTCGCTTCGCCGCTCCTCTATGCGATGGTCGTGCCGCTGGTCCTTTTGGACATCAGCCTGGAATGCTACCACCGACTGGCCTTTCCCATCTTGGGGATTCCGACGGTGCCGCGGGGGCGCTACATCAAACTCGACCGCCACTTGCTGCCGTATCTGCCGGCCATCTTGAAGGTGGCCTGTGCCTACTGCGGGTATGCCAACGGCTTGATCCAGTATGCGGCGCGCATCGCCGGCGACACGGAACTTTATTTCTGCCCCATCAAGCATCAAGCCGCGGCCGATTTCTATCAGCCGCCGCACCACCGGGGTTTTGCCGACTACGGGGATGCGGAGGGATTCCGCAACCTGTGGGAAGCTCAGGACCGGCCGAAGGACGAAGGGACCGGGAATCACCCGGAACCGTAACAACAAAACAACAAGGAGGATCTGCTATGGGAACTCTAATGCGTTGGGAGCCGCTCACTCGTTGGGACCCGTTCAAGGAACTGGAAGACATGCAGAGCCGGCTGGCTTCCATGTTCGGCCGGTTGCCGGTGCGCAAGGACGGCGGCAAGGAAACGATGACGGTGGCCGAATGGGCGCCGCTCGTGGACATCGTTGAGGACGAGAAGGAATACCTCATCAAGGCCGAATTGCCCGAGGTCAAGAAAGAGGATGTCAAGGTGACGGTCCAGGATGACGTCCTCACGATCGCGGGAGAACGGAAATACGAGAAGGAAGAAAAGGGCAAGAAATATCACCGCGTGGAGCGTGCGTACGGGAGCTTCGAGCGGAGCTTCACGCTGCCGGAAGACGCGGACGGAACCAAGGTGAACGCCGAGTTCAAGGACGGCATCCTCAAAGTCCGCCTGGCCAAGACCGAGAAGGCGAAACCCAAGAGCATCGAAGTCAAGGTCGGGTGACCGGACGAGGAGGCCGGTCCCAGAGGCAAATAATCATCGGAGGCACAAAACCACTCCGCCTGCGTCTGATCGAAGCAGGCGGTGCTGGCAAGCTCGGTATGGAGGCCTGCCATGTACCGACGGCTGCATGATCTCAACTTGCCGCTGTCCCTGCATGCGGAGGGAGCTTCACCTGGCTCAGCCTCGGCACGGCGGGGGCTCTGGTGGCTGATCGTGGGGCTGGTGCTGCTCTCGTTGTTCCTCCTCAGCACGGGGCTGGGGGGCGGGTTCAAGTAGGCCGGAAGGGGAAGAAGCCGTGTTTCAAGACCGCGAAGAGGCTGGCCGGGTGCTGGCGGAACGGCTGAAGGCCTACCGGGATAACCCGAACGGCTTGATCCTGGCCCTGCCCCGGGGAGGGGTGGCGGTAGGGTATACGCTCAGCCTGGCCTTGCACCTTCCGTTGGATGTCTTGATCACCCGCAAGCTTGGCGCGCCGGGCAATCCGGAATATGCCCTGGGGGCGATTGCGGAAACCGGTGCCCTCTCCCTCAATCAGGAGGCCATGAGGGCCTTCGCCTTGTCGAAGGAAGATCTGGACAAGCAGATCCGAACGCAGCAGGAAGAGATCGCCAGGCGGCAGGCCCTGTATAGGGGCGGACGCTCGTTGCCGTCGCTCACGGGCCGTACGGTCTTGCTGGTGGATGACGGCATTGCCACCGGCTCCACGTTTTTCGCCTCCGTCGAGGCGCTGAAGCAACTCCATCCGGCGCGCTTGGTCGGAGCGATCCCGGTCGGCCCGCGCGAGACGCTCATCCGGGTCAGGCGGCAGGTGGATGAACTGGTCGTGCTGATGACACCGGAGCCCTTCTATGCGGTCGGCAACCACTATGCGGATTTCACGCAAGTGGAGGATGCGGCGGTGGTCCGCTATCTGGCCCAAGCCGCCGCGGCCCTTCGCGACGTCCATCGGTAAAACCGTTCTTTCACCAAGGAGCACAACCATGAAAGTCAAAGACATCATGACCAGTCCCGTCCAGTACTGCGGACCGGACACGAACCTGGCTGCGGCGGCAAAGATGATGTGGGACAGCGATTGCGGAATCCTGCCGGTCGTCGATCGCGACGGCAAGGTGATCAGCATGATCACCGATCGCGACATTTGCATGGCGGTGGCGACCAGGGGACGGACCGCCCCGGACATTCTCGTGTGGGAGGCCAGTTCGTCCAGGCTGCATGCCTGCTCGCCCAACGATGACATCAAGGCAGCGCTCAGCACGATGCAGCGGGGACAGGTTCGGCGCCTTCCGGTCGTGAACGAGGACGGGACGCTCCGCGGTATGCTCACGATGAACGACCTCGTGCTGAACGCCGAGGAGGCCAAGGGTAAGAAGGTCCCGGACCTCTCCTATGAGGACGTGATCAACACGCTCAAGGCCATTTCGTCGCACCGTATCCTCGCGGCGGCCTGACGACCGGTGATGGGTTGCGAGCAACGAGGGATGAGCGGTGAGTCAGGAGGCCGAGAACTGCGCCTGGTCCTTCACGCATCACTCATGACGCATCACCCCTAGCTGGAAGCCTATGTATCGCCGCGTCATGGCCTTCGATTTCGACGGGACGCTCGCCGAGGACGGGAAGGTCCCCCCCGAACTGGAGACGGCGCTGGAGCAGTGCCGCGCCAGCGGTCATGCGCTGTTCCTCGTCACAGGCCGGCGTTTTGAAACCGTGCCGTTGGGCCGCCTCGGCGAGCTTTTGACCGGCATCGTGTGGGAAAATGGGGCGGTGCTGGTCCATTGCGCCAGCGGCGAGATCTATCTCCCCTTCGGGCAAGTCCACCCGCGGATGCTGAAAGCGCTGGAAGAGGCCGAAGTCCCCTTTGAGCGGGGCATGGCGATCGCGGCCACCTGGTCGCCGCACGACAAAGTGGTCTGGCGTGTGCTGGGAACCCATCCCTACGGCGGCGCCGCCGCGGTCGAGTACAACAAGGGAGCCGTGATGATCCTGCCGCCGGGTGCAGCCAAAGGGTCCGGGTTGGAACGGCTGCTGACCATCTGCGGATTTTCCGCCCGCAACCTGGCTGCCTTCGGGGATGCGGAAAACGATCTCTCGATGATGACCTTGGCTGAAGTGGGGGTGGCGGTGGCGGACGCGGTGCCGGCGGTGCGCGATGTGGCGGATGTGGTGGCAGGGGAGCCGGGACCAGCCGGAGTGTTGGAGGTCCTCCGCCAGTACCCGCTGGCCAACCAGTATTACGACCTGCCGCTCAGGCGCGAGCGGCCGATCCTGCTCGGGCAGGATGAAGCGGGTCGAGAGGTGACCCTGCCGGCTTCGCGTCTGGCGGGGCGAAACCTGGGGGTGTTCGGTGACTCGGGGACCGGCAAGTCCTGGATGGTCGGGCTGTTGGCCGAAGGATTGCACCACGAGGACTATCAGGTGTTGCTGATCGATCCGGAGGGGGATTTCCGCGGCATGCGGGTCCTGCCGAGGTTTGTGGCCCTGGAGGGAGACCAGACATCGTTGCCCGCTCCCTCCGCGGTGGTCTCGTTGCTGGAGGCAGCCGGCGTGTCCCTGGTTGTGGACCTCAGCCGGTACCCGGTGGCGTTGCGCAACGGATATGTGGCCAAGCTGATCCGCGCGCTGCGCCCGCTGCGGGAACGAAAATACCGCCCGCACTGGATCATGCTGGACGAGGCTCAGCAGTTTCTCTCCCCGGGTGGAAGCGAGGTGACGGCCTTGGTGGTCCCCTTGCTGGAGGCCGGGGGCTGGGCCCTTGTTTCCTACCGGCCGGACCGGTTGGATCGGGGGGTGCTCCACGCCTTGCACCATTTCCTGCTGACGCGCCTGACAGAACCGGAATCGCTGCAGGCCGTGCGGGAGCACTGCCTCACTTCCTCCATGGGCGGGGTTGAGGTGAGGGACATCCCGGTCGGCTCCGCCTTGCTCTGCGGCGGACCGATCGTCAGGCTGCGCCCGGCCATCCGACGGGTTCCGCACGTCCGACACTTCTACAAGTACATGGATGTGCCGCTTCCGCCGGGGAAGCGCTTCTGGTTCCGGGATGCACAGGGGGGCGTCGGGAAGGAGGCGGCCAGCCTCTTCGAGTTTCTGCAACTGGTTCCCGTCGTCTCGATCGAGAGCCTGGAGTACCACGATCATCGCCAGGATTTCGTACGCTGGGCGGAAGGGGTGTTGGGGGATGAGGAACTTGCGGCCCGCTTGCGCAAGCTCTCCAACCGACAGCTCAAGGGGGAAGAGTTGCGGGAGGCGCTCCGGCAAACCGTGGCGTCGCATTACGACGCCTTGAACGGGATGCGCTAAGCCGCGGTCTTTCATCACAACCAAAAGAGGGGCTCTATTATGAAGAAGGTCATCGCGATCATGGCGGTCCTCGCCGTGATTCTTTCGGGCAGTTCCTGGGTGGCCGCGCAGGCGGAACGGGGCAACACCAAGAATGGTCAGGCCGTCTACGAACAACATTGCCTGCGCTGCCACGGCGCGGCGTTGGACGGCAAGGGGCCGGAGAGCCGCTACCTCATCGTCGCCCCGGCCGATTTTCAGTCTCGACGGTCTCGGGCCAAGACCGACTGGGAATTGCTGGTGGCGATCACGCACGGCGTGATCTTCAGCCCCATGCACGGGTGGCGTGACCGTCTGACGGACGAGCAGATTCTGGACGTGCTCTCGTACATCCGGACGATGGCGCCGTTCGACGCGATCAGTTGATCCAGGCCTTTGTGAAGGCTCGTGTTCCCGACCGGATGACAGTCGTCGGACGATTCCTGGTACCGGTCCTCCTCTTGTGGCTTGCCTGCCTGCCGGCCAGCCTTGCGGCTGAGCGGGCCGGGTCCGAGCAAGGCCACGGCCAAGGGATCGACATCGAGCTGTTCACGCGGGAAGGTTGTCCCCGCTGCACCGCCGCCAAAGCCTTCCTGGCCGAGCTTCAGCGGGAGCGGCGGGACCTGCGCATCGAGGTCCGTGACGTGGGGGCGGATGCGGCCTCTTGGGCTCGGTTGAAGGCTCTGGCCGCCGAGCGGGGAGTCCGGGCCTTGGGGGTGCCGGCCTTCTTCCTGCGCGGAGAGCTGCTCATCGGCTTTGCCGGCGCGGAGACCACCGGCCGCCGCATCCGGTCCCTGCTGGCCGCAGCGGCATCCGGGCCTGGGCAGGAAGGGCCCGAAGGAGCCTGCCGGGCCGAGACGACGATCGCGTGCGACCAGCCGACTGCCGCACCAGGCTCACCGGCGGCAGGCCTCGATGGCGTCGACGTGCCGTTCCTCGGCCGCCTGACCGTCCAGGAACTCGGGCTGCCGCTCTTCACCTTTGCGCTCGGTCTGCTGGACGGGTTCAATCCCTGTTCCATGTGGGTGCTGGTGTTCATCTTGTCCTTGCTCGCCGGCCTGCGGGATCGGGTCAAATTGATGGTGCTGGCGGGGACCTTTGTCGCGGTCCAAGGGGTGATCTACTTCGCCTTCATGGCAGCCTGGTTGAATGCGTTCCTGCTGGTCGGTCTGTCCCGCGTCACGGAAGTGATCTTGGGAGGCATCGCGATGCTGGCGGGGACGGTCAACGTCAAAGAGTTCGTCGCTTTCGGACGGAACGTCTCGCTCGGCATTCCGCAAGCGGCCAAGCCGGGCCTCTACGCCAAGCTCCGCGGCATCCTGCAGGCCGAGCATCTCGCCGGAGCTCTGGCGGGGATCGTGGTGCTCGCGGTGTTCGTGCAAGTGGTCGAGCTGCTCTGTACGGCGGGATTTCCCGCCTTGTACACGCGCATTCTCACCATGCGGCAACTGGAGTGGTGGGGCTATTACGGGTACCTGGCCCTCTACAACGTCGCCTACATGCTCGATGACGTCATCGTGCTGGCCGTCGGCGTCATCACGCTGAGCCAGCGGCGGCTCCAGGAACGGGAAGGCCGCTGGCTCAAGCTGGTCAGCGGGGCGGTCATGCTGGGCCTGGGGGTCCTCCTGATCGCGAAACCCGAATGGTTGGGGGAATGAGGGGCGGACCGGAATAGAAAGGAGGCCTCATGGCCAAGATTGAGACAGCGGCGGTCCTGGTCTCAATGACGGTGGCTCTGCTGGGGGGGGCCGGCTGTGCGTTGCCTGCGCTGCCAGATCTGGGCGAAGTGCACGTCGATCGGTGGGCTGAAATCAAGGCATCCGATAAAGACGTCGGCGAGATCCTGGCTTCGTTCAACAGGGCCGAGGAAGCCCTTCACGAACGGAACCTGGACGGTCTCATGGCCTTGTACTCGGAGCAGTACCGCTACCACGGGCTCTCGAAAGCCGACCTCAGAAAGATCTGGGAGGACATGTTCGCGCACTATGATCACCTCGCCAGCACGCACATCTTTTCGAGAATCCAGGTGGCGCCCGGGACTCATCCCACGGCTGAGATTGCGTGTACGGGGAGCCTGTGGGGTGTCTCCAAGGAGACCGGACAGCGGGTCATCATCGACAGCTGGTTCTACGAAATCCACCATTTGATCCATGAAGACGGCGGGTGGCGCCTTCGCGGACACGGAGGGGACGCGGAGAAGGTCTTGCCGTTCGGCGTGTCCCCTCATCCGTTTTTCTGAGCGAACGTGCGCCGTAGCAAGCGTGATTGATATTTCACTTGAGGCAAAGTAACTATCCGCCGCGTTTTGATCGAACGCGGCGGCTCAAGCAAGCTTGGTATGGAGGCGGTATGCCGGCTCCAGATGAAGGGTTGACGACGACGGTCTGTACGGTTCCCCCGGATGCCTCGGTCGATGAGGCAGCTTCCGTCATGACATCACAGGGCGTGGGGGATGTGATCGTAGTCCGTGACGGCATTCCCATCGGGATCGTGACGGATCGCGATCTCGTGGTGCGGGTCCTGGCTGCCGGGCGGCTCGCCGGAGACATCCAGGTGCGCGAGGTCATGTCCCAGCCGCTGGTGACGGTCACCAGGAACGAGGACGTCTCGGCGGCCCTCGCACTCATGAAATCTCATGGCATCCGGCGGCTGCCGATCGTCGATGAGGAAGGCCGATTGACGTCCATCCTGACCATGGACGATATCCAATTGCTGGGTCTCTCCGATCAGCCGGAGCTGGTTCATGTTCTCCGGCAGCAGCTCCGGCACCAGAAGGGGAGAAACGCGGCCCCTGCTGCGGCGGCGAACCGGATCGTCGAGCCAAGCACGGTCTCGCTCTCGGCGGCACCACCGGCGCCGGCGAATGTATCGCTGGCGGGCCCCGTGGCCGGTCTTGTCCCCCCCTCCGTGGTGGTGCCGATGACAAGGGTCCATCATCACCACCAGCACACCAGCAAGCTCCGGCATCATGTCCTGGGTGATTGGATCAACCGTCATCTTTTCTGGTTTGTTTTCTTGCTGCTCTTGACCCTGGGAGCGGCAACCGTGTACCTCCTTACGAGCTTTCTTGGATCTAGGGTAATTCGTTAGCGGAGACGCTCTGCCCGCGAGGGCGGGGGACCGTGATCCTGATGTTCTCGGTGCCCGGCCTTCTCGGGGAGACGTCGGGCTGCCTGTCCCCTCATCCGGAGAGAATCAGGTGGACACGAGCGAACCAAGCGCCGCAGCCGTTTCGGAACCGGGCCTGCCGTCGGCGGTCTACACGGTTTCGCCGGACGACTCGGTCATCGACGTGGCCCGCCTGATGGTCGAAGGGGACGTCGGCGATGTCATTGTGGCGAAAGACCAGAAGCCGGTCGGGATCCTGACGGATCGCGACATCGTCGTCCGGGTCCTTGGCGCCGGCTTGGACGCCAGGGAGGTGAGGGTCCGTGAGGTTATGTCCAAGCCGCCGGTGACGATCTCGCGCAATGAAGAGATCACCGCCGCGATCGGTCTGATGAGTCTCCACGGCATCCGGCGGCTGCCGATCGTGGATGAAAACAACCGCGTGGTCTCGATTTTGACGTTGGACGACCTCATCCTGCTCGGGCTCGATAACCAGCCGGAATTGAAAGAGATCGTCCGTCAACAGCTCCGGCCGGGAGAGAAGCCGGCGCCACCGCCGATGATGCCGGCGGTCGCTCCTTCCCGACCGGGAGCGTCCCCCGAGAGAGCGGAGCCCACGTTCTCCGGTCCGGTGGTTGCCGCCGCTCGTTCCTCCGTGGTGATTCCGATGGGGCGAGGCCACTTCCATCGCCGTCGGAGAACGTGGCGCAGTGCGACGGGCGACTGGTTCTACCGCAACTACCTCTGGCTTGTGATTGTGCCAGCGCTCTCGTTCTTGGGGGTAGTAGCTATGCTGCTACTCTTATATTTATGGAAAGTCTTTCTCTTACTAGTGTTTGGTCCCGTACGCATGCCTCAGCCTTAACCGGGCTACTCCGAACCCGAGGATGAGGAGCGCAGGCTCTTCTTGGAGGGGCGGCGGATGTTCTTCGAAAAGCAGGAGCGCGAGTGGCAGACTGGCCAGCCGCGTGAGCGGTGAGCCAGATTACCCCAGGCCAGCCATGTCCTTTGAAGAGATCTTTCTCAGCTTTCTGGTCGCCCTGGCGGCCGGGTCCTTGATCGGCCTGGAGCGGGAACAGTCCCGGGCCATCGACAAGAAGCCCAGCATCCTCGGGGGGGTCCGGACGTTCCCGTTGATTGCGCTCTCCGGCGCCCTCTCCGCCCTGCTGGCCCACGCGGTCGGCGTGTGGGTGATCGTGGCGGCCCTGCTGATCATCGGGGCGTTCCTGGCCGTGTCCTACTATCGGGCCTGGAGCGGGGAGGGGCCGCCGGGGGCCACCACGCAAGTGGCGGCCTTGATCACCTTTCTGCTCGGTGTCCTGGCGCTGTTGCCGGGGCTCCCGTTGGCGACCGGCCAGCGGTACCTCCTGATCGTGGCCAGCGCGTCGGTCGTGATGGCCCTGCTCTCTTTCAAGGCGCCCCTCCATCGTGCGGTCGAGCGGGTGTCGGAAGACGACATCTACGCGACCGCGAAGTTCGTCATCCTGACGCTCGTGGTCCTGCCGCTTCTGCCGGACCGTACCGTCGGTCCGTTGAATATCCTGAATCCTTTTAACATCGGCCTGATGATCGTCTTGATCGCCGGGATCAGTTTTCTGGGCTACCTGGCGACCAGCATCATCGGAGAACGGCAGGGGCTGGCGGTGACCGGCGTTCTGGGCGGCCTCGTGTCGTCCACGGCCGTGGCTGTCAGCCTGGCGGGGCGCGTCCGGGAGTCGCCCAAAGTGCTGACGCTGGCCGTCGTGGCCATCCTGACCGCCTCGGCCACCATGTTCGTGCGGATCCTGGCGATCGTCGGGATCGTGGACCCGGGGCTCCTGCCGGTCCTGCTCTGGCCGCTCGGGGCCATGGCCGTTTCCGGCTATGGCACGGCCCTGGCGTTCTACCTCCGTGCCCGCCAGGACCTCCCCGAGACCCAGCCGGTCTCCCACCGCAACCCGTTCGAGCTGCGCGCGGCCTTGCAGTTCGGCCTGTTTTACGCGGCCGTGATCTTTGCGGCGAAGGCGGCGCAGACGTTTTGGGGCGGCGGCGGCCTCTACGCGGTTGCCGTGCTGGCCGGTCTGACCGAAGTGGATGCCATCAGCCTGTCGATGGCGCGGTTCCACCTGGATGGATTGGACGCGGCCACAGCCGCCACCGCGATCACGCTCGCGGCCGTCATCAATACGGCGGTGAAAGCCGGCCTGGCCTTCTGGCTGGGAGGGGCAGCCCTGGCCGCACGCGTGATCGCGGGACTCGGTGTAGCCCTGGGGACCGGCGCTCTGGCTTTGCTGCTGACGCGCTGAAGACGCAAGCCCGTCGAGGGGAAGGATCATGTTTCCGCTCCTGTCGATCGAGCAGGGGACCTGCTACGTCCTGTTCGCCTACGACGTGGGCTGGGCGATCGCCCTGGGCGAGGCCGAGCGCCGCATTACCGAACTGAAGCAGCGCCCGAGCCTGAAGCAGAAGCGGCTGGCTCCCCGATACTTCGAATACCGGCCGGCCCCCCTGCGCGTGATCCAGGAGGCGGAGCCGTTCGAACTCGGCGGTTACCGGAGCCGGGCCGGTGTGGACTTGGTGCTCTACGACTTCGGCGCCGTCTCCGTAAGCTATGAGGTCCCGATCGAAGGCCCCTTCGCCCGCCTGCTCGAGTTCAGCCGGGAGCTGTACGACAGCCCGGTCCTCCTCGACGACTCCCGCCGCCGGGTGGATCGCCTGGTCACCCTCCTCAACGGCGCGGTCGAAAAGCCTGAGATCCTGGAGTCGGTGGAGGACTACGTCATCTTCCAGATCGAGGAGGCGGCGGGATCGGCGGGGAGCGACCTGCTGACCCCAACCCACGCCCAGGAGATCGCCCGGTTGCTGCGGGGGGAGCTGCTGCCGCTCTCGGACCAGGAGGTCATGGACGCGACTTCTTGTCATATCGCGTATGGAACGGACGATGCGGCGATCGTCGATTGGAATGCAGCCCTGCTCTTCGGTCGGGAGATGGAGGATGTCCGGGCAGTGCTGGAATTTGCGAACGTGGAGTTGGTGGAGGCCCGCTGTCTCGATCGGCAGCTCGACGAGGCTTTGGATCGCGGGTACGACACCCTGTCCCGCCGGCTGAAAGAGCGGCTCCGCTGGCCCGGCTCGTTCGAAGCCGAGGTCCAACGCCTCGCCCAGTTTCAGATGGACAGCGCCGTCCTGTTCGAACGGGTGACAAACTCGCTGAAGCTGCTTGGGGATCAGTACCTGGCGCGAGTGTACCGCCTCGTGTCCCGGCGGTTCCATCTGGAGGAGTGGGAGTCCAGCATCGTCAGGAAGTTGCAGATGCTGGAGAGCATCTACACCAAGATGTCCGACCGGGCCGCGAGCCGGCGCATGGAAATGCTGGAGTGGGTCATCATCTTGCTGATCGCGCTCTCGATCGTTCTTTCGTTCGTTCCCTAAGTCCGTGCCGGTTCAACTCCGCACCAGCGCCGCGGCCAGCAGCAGCACGAGCAGCGCCAGTCCCAACCCCAGGCGAGCGATCCAGGGGGCCAGGCGGACCATCCGGGTTTCGCCCTGCGTCCGAGACTCCTGAGGGGCTCTCATCCATCGTCCGACCTTCGGCCCGATCCAGAAGTCATGAAGGGCCGTCATCCCGACCAGCAAGGCCACGAGCGCCAGCTTCACCGTCAGGACGAGAGGCCAGCCGGAGGGAACCAACAGTGAATCGACCCGTCGAGCCAGCAGCGGAAGTCCCGTCACGACCAACAAGAGGATCGAGGCCCAGACCATTTTCCGAAAGCGGCCGGCAACGGTTTTAAACAGGGCGCCGCGCTGAGCGGCAAAGGCCTCTGCTTTCAAGACCGGGACGAGGACCAGCGACAGGAACAGGGAGCCGCCGATCCAGGTGACGGCGGCCAGAAGGTGAAGCCAGACCAGGACGATCATCATGGGAGGATGCTCTTAGCCGGCAGTCCCCGGCGCTCAGCTCTTGGCTGACGGCTGATAGCTGGCCGCTGATAGCCCGGCGTCCCGCGACGGGTTGAGCAAAGGCGGGGCAGGGGGGGCGCCGGCGGCCGCCGCGGCTTCCTGCTGGGCTTCGAACATCAAACAGCACTTGAGGCGGCCACAGAGCCCGATGAGCCGGCTTTCATTCGCGGGCACGTCATAGCTCCGGGCTTTCCTGACGTTGACCGGCCTGAAATCAGTCAGGAAGGCGGTGCAGCAGAGCGTGAGCCCGCAGGAATCCACGCCGCCCAAGCGCCTGGCCTCCTCCCGGACCCCGATGTGCCGCATCTCGATCCGGCCGCCGAAGCGGCGCGCGAGGTCCTTCACCAACTGGCGGAAATCGATCCGTTCCTCGGATGTGTAGACGAAAGTGGTCTCCCGCTTCCGGAAGGAGCAGTAGACTTCCACCATCTTCAGGTCCAATCCCAGCGCCGCCGCCCGTTCCCGGCAGTAGGCCATCCCGTCTCGGGCCACCCGTTGGTGCCGCGCGATGACGGCCGTCTCCGCTTCCGTCGCCGGGCGCAGGATGGACGTCATGACGCGCATCGGGGGAATGAAGGGCGTGGGGTAGGGTTCCTGGTAGACGACCCCGTACGTCAGGTCCCGTTCCACCTCCAGCATCACGCGATCCCCGGCCCGGAGGGCCGCCTCGCCGACCCCCATCTTCTTGACCTCGCCGCGGTCCCTGATTTTGATGCCTGCGATGCGGATCGTGGCCGGGAAGGTTTCCTGAAGCTCCGGTAGGTGCATAGGGCTCACTCGCGGTCTAAAGCAATCGAATAATCATACATTATTCACCGACATTTGTGAATGGACATGTTCTGGAAAACAACAAGGCCGCTCTTCAACCGGCCTGATGAGCGCGATCAGCCAGGACCACGCATGGCTGGGCACAACCGTCTGATCAGAGAAGGGGCATCAGAAGGAGGCGACCTTCGCTCCTCGGTGCGTCACTCGGCTGACGGAGGAATGCTTGGTGCGTTTAGGGCGCTTTAAAAAACGAATCGTACGCCCCGTAAGCCAAGATCAGGCCGATCACGATGAACCACACATAATCGCCTGCCGCGTACCCTCCCGAAGGTGCCTTGGCCGCCTCTTCAGCCAGCGCCACTGCCGGCCAGAACGCGCCCGCCGCCATGATCGAGAATGGAGATTCTTTCAGTTGCTTCATACAATCCTCCCTACGCAAGCCGTCCTCATCTGGAGCGCGCGGCTCATCGGTCCATTGACTCACTTTTCGCCACCGCTTCTTTCATGGAAAAGACGCCGCCGTGCCGCTGTTGCCTCGTTCTCCGCCTCCCTCCTGATCGCCACCCTGTCGGGCCTCACACCTGCAACATGCGGCGACTGATCCTCAGTCTCTGCTCGGCGGTCAGCCGCATCTCAGCCAGCACGAACAGAATGCGCTCCTCACGGGAAAGATGCGCGCGGTAATGCCTGATAAAGGGCCGAATGCCAAAGGGGTCGGTGCCGCGGCTGTTCGATGCGCCGGAGGTCTTCCCGTTGAGCGCCTTCGTGATCCCGGTCGCGTCGGCTTTTAACTCGCAATGCTCGCGCAGTAACGACTCGAACCATTTGCGTTCCTTCTCCCCCCGGCCGGGGGAACGGCTGAGGGCTGTAATGAGGACCGCCTCACGGCTGAAATGGACTCCCACACGGTCCGTGAAGAAGCGGAGGAGCTCACAAAGGGTGCGCCGGTCCGGTTTCGCAGGGGGGCGGCTCCGTGCGGTGCGCGGCGCGATGGTAGCCTCGATCATGCGGAGGTGGTCCATGATCATCTTGTGTTCCTGCTTGAGGAGACGAATGGGATCGGGCACCATCGTGGGCGCCTCCTCTGTCGGAGATGGGCCGAGTCGTTGGCTTGCCACTCTAGAGGAAAGAGCATGACAAACGTACTACGATCGGCCAGACCGGCCCATGATTTACGTCAAGCGCTTGCATAGGCCATTAGACCTACGCGGAAAAGAGGCCGGCGGTGAGCAGCCGGCGGCGAGCGGCTCCCGTCAACGCCGATAGCCGGACAAGGCATTTCTCTCGGGGCGAGTGTAAGTGTTAGGGAAGGAATCAGGCCGGAACTGCGGGCAGGGCTATGCGCTATTGGCTTGAAGCTGTTCGATGATTCTACAGGCGGGCGATCTTGGCCAGACGATCCTGATTCAAGAGCGTGATGGTCCTGCCGTGCAGGGTCACCAGCCCTTCGTCGCGAAAGACTCCGAGAAGCCGGATCGCAGTCTCGACCGTAATGCCAGCCAGCTCGGCTACTTCCTCTCGCTTCAAGGTGAGCCCGACGCGGACCCCGGGACTCGTCTCCGTGCCAAACCGGTCGCCCAACTCCAGGAGCAGCCCGGCCAGCCGCTCGCGTGCGGTCTTGAAGGTGAACTGGTCAAGTTGATCCATGTGCATACCCAACTCGCAACTCAGAAGCTGGATCAGTTTGATCGCCAGTTGAGGGTTGCGTCGGATAAGCGACAGGTAGGCCTCCTTTTCGATGAGACAGATGTGCGAGGTTTCCATGGTCTCACACGTCACCTCGTGGAGCGCCCCTTGCTGGAAGGCGTGTTTCTCGATCAATTGGCCTGCCTCCAGGATCCCCACGATCTGTCGCTGGCCGCGGACCGAGGAACGCGTCAGCTTGACCTGGCCCGCACAGAGCAAGTAAAGCCCCAGGCAGGTGTGGCCTTCGTAAAAGACGGTCCGGCGCGGCTCATACAGAAACGTGCACTTGGCCTTCTGAAACGCGGCCAAGTCCTCTCCCTCAAGGTCGCACACGACGGCCTTGGTGCGAAGCACACAGGCATCACAGTTCTTCACCAGACAGGAAGGTCGTCTCATGCGTGGTCTTTGCCGTCAGGTTTCATGTCCTGACCCGAGCATGCAGATCCTCTGCATCAAGTTAATTAAAGCAAACGATGTGCCATCCCTCCATCCAGATGAAGCGAACGTTCCGTCCTGATGGATCGTCCGGTTTCCATGAGGGTTAGTGCCCCAGCCGGTGAAAAATCGGGGAGAGCGGAAGACCGCTTCCGCTACGGTTCTGTAGCAGGAGGCTACAGGGCTTGGCGGGACTGTCCAGGGAATTGGTCAGAATGGCCGGATCGACGAAAGGAAAAATACCGACAATTATCCACCCACCGGGGGGACGAGGCGGCGGGAGGTAGTCGCCACCTCGTCGGAGGGCGGCACGACCCTCCCCCTATGGATCGAACCGGCCCCTTCAGCGCTCACTTTGACCCGTGAATCCTTTGAATACCAAGAAGGTCCTCAATACAGAATGCCCAGGTACATGCCGACCGTGCCGTAGTTGTTCACGGTGTTCGTCATGTTGGCGGCCAGATGGTAGCGTCCGTCCAGACCGAGGTTGAGCGGGCCCCAGATGTTGTATTCGATGCCCGCGCCCCACTGCGCCCCGATGTCCAGATAGCCGGCTTGGTTCGACGGTGGGCTGATCACGTGGAAGTCCAGCCCGATCGGGATGATCCAGGGGCGCAGCTTCTCCCCTTCCCGGAACTTCAGCTTCGGGGCCACGTCCACGGTCAGCATCGTGATCTGGACGGTCGCCGGCGTTGTCCTGCTTACCGGGGTTAAGGCTGTTGCAGAGGTCACGGTGTTGGAGGCGAACCGCTTGAACTCAATGCCGACCTCACCCAGCAGGGACATCCCCTTGATCCCGAGGAAGTTCTTGTGCATCGCCTGATCCAAGCCAGCGCCGATGTACCAGCCCGTCCCTCCAGCGTTGTTCCCTCTCCCCAATATGTTGAACGTGTCGGTGAAAAGCTCATTCTGACGGTCACTGGCCGCTGCTGCAAACCCTCCTCGGAAGAAGACCTGGTTCTCTTCAGCCGATGCGGCCGGCGGCAGGATGGGTCCGATCATCGCCGCGGCGGCCAAGAGAGTCGCGGCCCCCCAACCGGCTTTTTTCTTTCTGTAGCGAGTCATCGCGCCCCCCTTTCAAGACAGTGAAGGATGAGTAGGGGGCACTGTAACTCGGGCTTGCGCGCGCCTCCTTGACCGACGTCGGTCTAGAGCATGATTGTCGTCATGCCGTTGCGTAGGGCGTTCGGCCTATCGAAGATGTGGGCGTGAGGTGTCGGGTGTCAGGTGAAAACGGTCGAGGGGGGCTGGTGGGAATCGCAGGGCAAAAGCCCCGGGTACGTGGTTTCCGCGAAAACGGCGCCGGGCGCCTTAGAACGGGGTAAGGTCGGTGGGGCGATCGGGCTTACATCGCCCCATCCTTTTGCTCCGCCTTGGGTTTCTGATCAAACTCCTCCAGCGGCTGAAAATTGACCGGCAGTTGAAACAAGTAGTCGGACAGGGGGCGCAGCTTCACGTGCTTGTATTCCACCACCCAGCTCCCGTCTTTCTTCGCCAGCTTGAGCGGGAATTTGATGTCGGTCGCCAGCCACTGGTAATAAACGTCCTCCCGGCCATCTCTCCGGACGGTCACCTGGTAGAGGGTGGTGGGATGTCCGTCCAACGTCTCGGTCCCGATCTCCTCCCGTGCCACCTCCCCTTCGAGCCGCTCACGCACCTTGGGGGCTTGTTCGGGATCGTAGGGCACGGTCTTGAAGTGCTTCATGCGGGAGAGCAGCAGCCACATCACCTGCTTGTCCTTCCGGACGATCGTGACGTTCACCGGGCCCAGCTCATGGTGTTCCAGCCGCCACATGTCATCCCGGTAATAGATGTTGGCTTTATGGCTGCGCCCGTTGACCCGCGTGATCTGGTCGGCCGAGAACTCCAAAGCCCAGGCGCCGGCTCCTGTGATTACCCAGAATACTCCGACGAGCATGGTCGCGAGCCATCGGTTCATGATGGGCAGTCTAGCACACATGTGACCTCGTGGTTGACTCAGTGTCGGCGTTCTTGACCGGCCGCGTCTTCGCCCAGGCCCCATGTTGGTCCGCCTAGGACGTTTGCCGGGCCGGGGCTTCCCTCGTGGACGGCTCCTCGGTCATTGTCCTGGCGCACCGGAACCCCAGCCAGTTCATTTTGGTGCTCGGGTCCGTCCCGTTGCGCTGGGCGGCGCGGACGCTGGGCGTGCTGTCCATCCAGCCGCCGCCCCGGAAGGCCTTCTGCGTGCCATGGTCCGGTCCCGCGGGGTTGCGATCCGGCGCGGTCGCGTAATACTGCTGATCGTACCAGTCCGCCACCCACTCGGCGACGTTCCCCGACATCTGGTGGGCTCCATAAGGACTCGCGGCGTTCTCATACTTGTCCACGGCGATGATCGGCGGATAGAGCATGAGCCGCTCGGGCCGGTCCCTCACCGGACCGGACAGACCGGTCCGGCCATAGTTGGACCGCGTGAGGCCCGCCATCTGGTTGCCCCAGGGATAGATCCGGCCGTCCTCGCCGCGCGCGGCTTTCTCCCATTCCGCTTCGGTCGGGAGGCGCTTGCCGGCCCATTTACAATAAGCCTCGGCGTCATACCAGGAGACGTGCATGACCGGATGGTGGGTCATGGATTCCTGAAAATTGCCTCCGTCGTAGCGCCAGTCCACTAGCGGCGGGCGGGCGGTCGCCAGGACAAACCGCAGGTACTGCAAGGCCGAGACTTCGTACTTGTCGATCTCAAAGGCATCCAGATAGACCCGGCGCTGGGGAAATTCGGCCGGGTAGGCGTTCCGGTCCGCCTTCTTGGTGCTGCCCATCAGGAACCAGCCGGCCGGCACCGGCACCATCTCGTCCTTCGCCGGCTGTTTCGCCCGTTCCATGGCGAGCCGTTTCCCTTCCGGCGTCCATTCCGACGTGATCACATCCGCCACGTCCAGGCCCCAGGCGGCGCTGACCAACGCCAGCGCGATCGCCCCGGCCAGCAGGGCATTGAGGATTCGATTGGCGGTCCTCCCCTTGGCTGTCTGTTGCGAATCCATCCCAACCTCCTTGCTTCGTCGCTCGTCATCTGTCATTCGTCAATCGAGGCAAGAAACTACTCCCGCTTGAAAATCGTTCACCGGTTTCCTCCGTCTCTGGCGACGATTGACGGTTGGCGAATGACGGACGGCATGGCTGCGCGCGCACATCGAAATCCGATGAGGTACGAGCGGTGGTCGGGTGCCCCTGCGCCACGTCCGGCGGAGCGGGCGACTTCAGGGTCCTCATTCCACGACCCGCCCCGATAGACGCGGTCCTCGCCCCATTCGGGACCGCTCGGATTGAAGCTGGTGCCGTATCGGTAGTACTCCGGGTCGAACCAGTCCGCCACCCACTCGGCCACGTTGCCCGCCATCTGATAGGCGCCGTAAGGGCTGACGCCCCGGTCATAGCGGTCCACGTTCGCGAGCGGCGGGTACTTGACCCCCCGCTTGGAGCCCGGATGAGCGATGTTGCTCTTCTTCCATCCGGCCGGTTCGTTGCCCCAGGGGAACTTTCGTCCGTCCGTTCCCCTGGCGGCTTTCTCCCACTCGGCTTCGGTCGGCAGCCGCTTGCCCGCCCACCGGCAGAAGGCATCCGCGTCGCTCCAGCTCACGCCGATGACCGGATGCGCCGCCATCTTGTCGGGAAACGGATCGACGCGCCAGTAGGGCGGTCCGACCCGGTCTGTCGCCAACACGAACCGGAGGTAATGCGCGTTCGACACTTCATAGCGATCAATCTCAAACGCATCCAGGTACACCCATCGCTGCGGTTGCTCCTGCGGCCCCGCGTCTTCGTCGGCCGCGGGATCGCTGCCCATCAGAAACCATCCGGACGGAATCTGAACCATGCCATTCGGAGCCGGCAGGCCCGCTAGCCGCTTGGCTTCAACCGCCTCGCCGGCCGGCCGCCACTTCGGCTGGTCGTGATCGGCTCTCGCGGGAGCGGCTATGCCGATCACACATAGCAGGACGACGGCATATCGAAGTGCTATCACCATCTCGCATTCGAATGTTTAATGTTCAATTTTTAATGTTGAATGAAAGAGAGCTGAATTTCTCCCATCACAATTCACCATTGAACATTAATCAATTAACATTGCCTCAGCGATCCTGCTTCTTGATCATCGGATCGATTTCTCTCTTCGTTTCCTCGGAC
>CAZKHY010000038.1:0-25713 GCA_964552455.1 uncultured Nitrospira sp. | reverse complement strand
AATCTGGCGGGAGAGATTTTTATCTTAATTTGATTCGAGACCGTTTGTGCCGCCCGCTTCGCCAGATGCGGGCGGAGAGTTGCTTTCTCCAATGTAAAGGACTTGAGAGGCCTTTTTAGCCTTCAGGTCCTTTGTTGTTTTAGCTCCAGTGAGCTGAGGGATGGTGGAAGAAGCGGCGTTCAGTCTGGGTTGATCGGACATCCTGAGTCTGAACCGGCCAGGATGAATCAAGAAGAGGGGGGACGATGGGCAAGGTAAGTGACCGAGTGATGTTAGGGGTGAGTATGGCGGCTGGGGCGGTGGGCGGGGCGGTGGTCAGCTTCTTGCTGACCGGAACCCCGGTCGTGGCTCAGGAATCGTCGAAGGCCGGTGCCAAGGTTGTGACCGCGGAGGAGTTTCGCTTGGTGGATGTGAAAGGTCGTACTCGCGCGCTTCTTTCTTTTTCGGAGGATGGAGAGCCTTTTTTCCACCTCCGAGATGAGAACGATTTCCCCCGGGTGTGGCTTGGTGTGTCAACCGAGACGGGGATGGCGGTTCGTGATGTAGACGGCACGACACGCATCGTGCTGAGTGTTGAGCCGGACGGGGACCCTTCCCTTGTCTTGCGAGATCGGCAGCATAAAACGAAATCGGTCCATCCGTAACCAGACCCGCCAGTCCATTTGACCGGTCCAGGGGGATGGTCGACCCTGGACCGGTCACGTCGGCTGCCACCTTTTTAAGAGCCGCCCCTCTGTATCCCACCGATTGGGCTCAAGTCTGGTGCCGGTCCAGCCGATACCCTACCGAATAGTTCCCTCATCACCCACTTCTACACTTCTAATTGGTGAAGCCATGAGACTGTTTCAGGCGTGCTTGGTGTTCGGGGGGCTTTGTCTGGGGCTCGCCCCTTCCGCCTTGGCCGACGAAGAACCCTACCGGACGGTCATCACGAAGGACGGCAAGCAAATCGAAGGCACCATCGTCGGCGGGTCGGTCACGATCAAGTCGGCGATTAAGACGCGCGAGGTGGAGGCTCAAAAGATCCATGCCTTGTCCAGGACGCTCATGAAGGACGACGAAGGCCATACGGTGGCGGGGGGGATTACGATCCTGGGCGGGGAAGTGCAAGTGGCGACGGAGAAAGGGACGGTGACCATCCAAGCTCAGAACATCGAGACGATCAAGGCGGCGGACATGTTCATGACACCGCGTCGTCCGGGCGGGACGGTGGCTGCCGGTCAGGGCTCACAAGACCCCCAACAACTCATCCTCGGTCGCTGGCAGGATTCCTCCGGCATCGCCTGGGAGTTTTTCAAGGACGGGACCCTGGTGTCGGGGCACTTTTCCGGGCGCTACGGCTTCGTCGGACCCCGCCGGGTCAAGATCGAGATCGGCTCTTCCGTAGGCATGTTGATGGGCCCGGTTGTGATGTCGGGCATGCAGGCGGTCCAGGTGTACGAGATCGTGGACCTGTCCGGCGAGCAGTTGGTCTGGGAGTACCAGGGCAACCAGACGACCCTGACACGCGTTCCCTAGCCCTGCGGGCAGCTCGAAAAGATCAGGGGGAAGTCGTCGGGGAGCAGGATGGCAAAGCTAGACGGCTTTCTTCACCAGGCCTGAGCGGAGGCAGCGGGTGCAGACTCGGATCCGCTTGTGGGCGCCGCTCATCAATGCCCGGACGGTTTGGAGATTCGGGCTGAACGTGCGCTTGGTCTTGTTGTTGGCATGGCTGACATTATGCCCGAACTGATGTCCCTTGCCGCAGAGATCACATGCGTAGGCCACGACTCGACTCCTTCCTCTGAACGACCGCTCGTTGTCTAGAAACGGAGCCTATGCTACCATAGGCCCGATCTGTCTGACAACCCTCTCCGCACGTCAGGTCCGGTGTTTCCGCGGACTCAATGGAGCGACTTCAGCAAATCGTACAGCGTCTGGCCCGCCCCATTGAATTTGCCAGCCGTGATGCCTATGCCCACCTTGCCACGGTCAAGAACCTCGGTCCCTTCGTGTCCCGCCAGGTGGTCGAGGCCCTGGCCGAGGACATCTATCCTCCCTCGATCGAATCGGACCTCTTGACCCTCAGGCAACTCTTCGCCGACTACGAGACCTTGCTCGATCAGGCGGAACGGAAGCGCCGCCTCGCCGGCGCCCGGGCAATCCTGGGCCGGCTCGGTTATGTGACGGTCGCCGGTAACGGCCGAGAATCCCCGGCAACCGACACAAAGCCGCGGCTGTCCCGAGTGGTCCATCCTGCCCATCCTCCTCAGCCCGTCGTGACGCCCGCTTCTCCGATCCCTCCGGTCGAGGCTTGGAATCTGCCGATCCGCTTCGCGAAAGGGGTCGGACCCAAGCGGGCGGCGTTGATGGAACGGCTGGGCATCAGGACGGTCGAGGATGCCCTGTGGTTTCTCCCTTGGCGCTATGAAGACCGTTCGGTGGTCACGCCCATCGGGCGGCTGTCGATGGGGAGCAAGGCGACGATCTGCGGGGTGGTGCGCGAGAGCCGCCTCAAACGCACCGCCCGGCGCGGCATGAACATCCTGGACGTGACCGTCGAAGACGCCACCGGCGCGCTGCACTGTCTGTACTTCAACCAACCCTATCTGGAGGGGCTGCTGAAACCGGGAGTCCCCGTGATGATGAACGGGCTCGTGACGGCGGGCCGGAAGGGCTGGACCGAGTTGCGGATGGACGCCCCCCAGTACGAGGTGTTGGGAGAAGATCATGAGACTCCGTTGCACGTCGGCCGCATCGTTCCCATCTACCATGAAACGAAAGGGCTGACGTCCCGGCTGATCCGAGTCATTCTGAAGGGGCTGCTGGATCACTATGTGCGTGGATTGGATGAGGTGCTGCCGAGCTCTCTGCGGGAGCGGCTCCGCCTCCCGGCCATCGCGGCTGCCATCCCGGCCGTGCATTTTCCCCAGTCGCCGACCGACCTGGAGGCGCTGGACCGCGGCGTCACCCCGGCCCATCGGCGGCTGGCCTTCGAAGAGTTCTTCGTGCTGGAATTGGCCCTGGCCCTTCGCAAGCGGTCGGTGGAGGAGGAGGTCAAGGGCATCCGGTTCGACGGAGGCGCGCAACTCGTGGCCCGCCTGCGGGAGCTGCTGCCGTTCCAACTGACGGCGGCCCAGGACCGTGTGCTGGCCGAGATCCAGCGGGATATGGCGTCGCTGCGGCCGATGAATCGGCTCATCCAGGGGGATGTGGGTTGCGGCAAGACGATCGTGGCTCTGGCCGCGATGTTGATCGCCTGCGGGTCCGGGTACCAGGCGGCCCTCATGGTGCCGACGGAAATCCTGGCCGAGCAACATTATTTCAACTTGCGCCGCCTCCTCCAGGCTCTGGGGCTGGAGGCGGTCTTGCTGAAGAGCGGCGGTTCCGCCAAGGTCCGGGCGGCGGCGCTGGACAAGATCCGGTCCGGGGAGGCCCACGTCGTGATTGGCACCCACGCCCTGATTCAGAAAGGCGTCCAGTTTGCCCGGCTCGGCCTGGCGGTGGTGGACGAGCAGCACAAGTTCGGCGTTTTGCAACGGAAGACTCTGCTGGAGAAGGGCTATCGTCCGGACGTGCTCGTGATGACCGCCACGCCCATTCCACGGACGCTGGCCATGACGGTCTACGGGGACCTGGACCTGTCGGTCATTGATGCCTTGCCGCCCGGACGCAAACCGGTGGTGACGTGGCTCTTCAGCGAGTCCCAGCGGCGCCGCGCCTACCGATTGCTCCATGACGAGTTGCGGGCCGGTCGCCAGGGCTATGTCGTCTATCCCCTGATCGAGGAATCCGAGAAGGTGGACCTTCAAGCGGCGATCCAAGGAGCAGAGCGGCTGCAGGAGGAGGAGTTCCGAGCCTACCGCGTGGGCTTGCTCCACGGCCGTCTGAAAACCGAGGAGAAGGAACGAATCATGGCCTCCTTCAAGGCGGGAGAGACCCACATCCTGGTCGCCACCACCGTGATCGAGGTGGGGGTGGATGTGCCGAACGCCACCGTGATGCTGGTCGAACATGCGGAACGCTTCGGCCTCGCGCAATTGCATCAGTTGCGGGGACGGGTCGGGCGCGGCGCGCAACAGTCCTACTGCCTGCTCCTGGCGTCCGGGAGGCGAACGGCTGACGCCGGTGCGGAACCGGTCATGGAAGAGGCCAAGGCCTCCTCGCGCGGAGCCAACGCCCAATCGGCGCAGCGTCGGCTGGACGCGCTCGTCAAGAGCTCCGACGGGTTTGTCATCGCGGAGGAGGATCTGCGCATCCGGGGACCGGGGGAATTTTTCGGGGTGAGGCAGTGGGGCCTGCCGGAGTTCCGCGTGGCCAACCTGATCAGGGACGGCGCGCTGCTCGAACAGGCCCGGCAGGAAGCCTTTGCGCTGCTGGCGTCCGATCCGCACCTGGTCCAGCCGGGCCATCATTCGTTGAAGGCCTTGGTGGTGCGCCGGTGGAAGACAAAGCTGGATCTGGGATCGGTGAGCTAGACAATGAGGAGGATTGCTCGCCATGGGTGTGCTGCAACGCATCAAACATGACCTGAGAGCCGGCTGGGCCAACCTCCGCTACGGAACGGCACGGGCGGCTGACCGCGCGCTCGAGGAAGCGGAATTGCTCGGTCTCCGACTGGAGCTGCGGAAACTGGAAGGGCGCCTCAGGGACCTCTACCGCGACCTGGGGGAACGGGCCGTCGAGCTGCATGAACGGGGCGAGCCGGCCGAACAGATTCTCGCCGACTTCGAGATCCTCCGGGGAGCGGAGCAGGCGCGGACGCTCAAGGCCGAGCGGGCCAAGCTGCTGGCCGATATGAGCGAGACCCGCATCACCCGTTGAGTGCCGGTCGATCAACCACCCCACGCGCCACGGTGACAGGGATTGAAGATCCTCGCGGGCATTGACATCGGAACCTTGACCTGCCGGCTTCTGATCGCCAAGGTGGACGGCGGCCGCCTGGTCGAGCTGCAGTCGGATCGGCGGGTGTTGCGCCTCGGCGAGGGACTGGATCGGGAGCGAGCCTTGCGGGTTCCGGCCATGGAGCGCGTCATCGGGACCCTGCGCGAGTGGCGGGAGATGATCGACAATCATCGGGTGGACGGCCGCATCGCGGTGGCCACGAGCGCCGTACGCAACGCCGCCAATCGCGAAGCGTTTCTGGCCAGGGTCAAGCAGACCGTGGGACTCGATGTCGAGGTGATCAGCGGGGAAGAAGAAGCCAGGCGGACGATGCTGGGTATCAGGTCCGGGCTCCCGGCCGGCGTCACGGCGATCCTGGGGTTGGATATCGGCGGGGGGAGCACCGAATTCATCCTCGATCGTCCGGAAAAGGCGCCGCTCGTCCGATCCATCGAGCTGGGGGTGGTCCGGCTCACGGAACGGTGTCTGGCCCATGATCCGCCGACGTCCCAGGAACTGGCGGAGGCCCGTGCCCTGGTCAGACGCAGTGTCCAGGCCGTACGGTCCGAGCTCGGCGATTGCGGGGACGCGACCTTCGTGGGCACGGCCGGCACGATCACCACGTTGGCGGCCATGGCGCAGCAACTCCCGGTCTACGTCGGGTCCCGCATTCATAACTATCGGCTGAGTCTGGAGACTGTCCGAGGGTTGGAGGCGGAGATCCTCGCCCGCACCAAAGCTCAGCGTACGGAGTTGTTGGGGTTGGAGTTGGGCCGCGAGGATGTGATCGTGGCCGGCACCGTCATCCTGTGCGAGGTTATGGAAGTCATGGGGTTCCCCGTCTGCCTGGTCAGCGACTTGGGCCTGCGAGAGGGGATTGTGCTCGATCTGGCCACCCGTCTGGACAGAAGCTGATGGCTCTCAGTCGTCAGCGGTCAGCTTGAGAGCGAGTGTCTTCGGCTGACGGCTGAATGCTGAGAGCTGACCGCCTCCCTCATCGCTGGGAGTACCAGCGGAATCCTTTGGTCTCCTGGAAGGAGGCGCGCGGTGCGGCCCCCGGCTTTTGCAGCAACAGGACCTTGAAGTCCCAGAGCCCGAACCAGGCCGGGTCGATGACGTCGTGATAGTGGCAGCCCAGGAGCTTGGGCAGCATGGAGCCGAGGGCTTTGCTCAGTTCCGCTTCCGTGTAGGCCCGGATGGCGAACGGCTTGCCCTGGGCCGCGCAGAACCGCTGTATCGTGTAGGCGGCGCCGGTGCAGAGCAGGCGGGTGTCGGGCTTGATCACGAAAAATTGCGGCAAGGCGAAATATTGCTCCTGAAAGCCCAGCCAGCGGGCCGCATGCCGCAAGTGCTTGTACTGGACTTCGTATTCGGTGTGGCCCGGCAGCTTGACGGGAGCCGGCCAGCCCTCCTCAACCCCGAACTCGACCAGGATCGCGCGGCCGCCCGGTTTCAGGACCCGCCAGAGCTCGTTCACGAACCGGATCGGCCCCAGGTTGAAGATGACTTCATCCGGGAGGTCCGGACCTACCGGCAGCCTGATGCGTCTGATCCAGTCCAGCGCTTCCTGATGGAGGGGCGTGGCGCCCGTGCCTGACTCCACCTCCTGCCTGGTCAGTTGCACCGGCGTCATGTCGGCCAGGTTTTCGTTGTCGATGACCAGATCCACCGTCGCGTTGCGAAACGGCAGCCACTCCGCATTGCCCTGCATGCCGCTGCTCTTCCAGCCCGCTTCCCGGGCGAGCTTGAGCTGG
This sequence comes from uncultured Nitrospira sp., assembly GCA_964552455.1. Classification (GTDB taxonomy): domain Bacteria; phylum Nitrospirota; class Nitrospiria; order Nitrospirales; family Nitrospiraceae; genus VGXG01. The sequence continues at coordinate 19,096 of CAZKHY010000038.1, read as the reverse complement.
GACGGAATAAAGGGGCTGGTGAGATCCAGAAACAGATACCGGACCCCTTCCTTCTCGACCGGCGACAGCTCGGCCGCCATTTCACGCGCCACATAGCCGAGCCCGCCGCCGACCTCGACGACGCATCTCGGCTTGGGATTCCACCAGCCGAGCCGGCGGAGGTGTTTGGCCAGGAGGCGCCCGTAGGTCAGCCCCTGCAGCGCCTCGCTGGGCTCGCGAAACAAGTGGGAGACGGTCGTTTCGATCTGGTCGAAGTGGCCTTCCTGCGTGGCGATGTCGTGACGGTGAAAGGCGGAGAGGTGCTCCGCTCCCTCGAAACCCTGGTGGCCGGACCAGCCCTCCCGAATCTGCTGGAGGAGGAGGTCCCATTTGGCGCTGCTGCGGTGCTGGCCCGTCGGCGGCTCGGTGCCGAAATAACAGAGGGAGTAGCGGGGCAGGGACCAGCGTTCCAGATGCCAGCGGCCGGTCTCGCCGTCCGAGCCGCAGACCCACCTGCCATATTTCTCCAGAAGCCAGGCCACCGTCACGTTCCCGTTGAGAGCATTGAGGAGCTCGATGCCCATCCGGTTCAGACGCACCAGCGGCAAGTGATCGTCGAGCGGGGTGAGCCACCACTCGTCGGGCGCATGCTGGTAGATCACCATGTCGGGCATCCTCCAGGCCCGCAGGCCGAGCATGTCCCCTTCGAGCGCCAGCGGTTCCTGAATTGTCCGGGCCGGATTCACGCCTGTCTCACGGTTCATCATCCCTGACGTTGCCGGAGTTCGGTGCGTATGTGACAGGGAGGAAGTTTCTCGGGGAAGGGTACACGAAGGCGGTTGCATGAGGCAAGACCGGGTGAGGCGGCAGCATTCGGGGAAAAGCGACGGTGCTCAGGTCTGCGAGGGAGCCGCTGATTCGATGACGATGAGCAGCCCGCGCATGATCGGGTGCAGACTGCAGTGGTACGGGTAGCGTCCCGGAGGCAGGCCGGGGACCGTATAGCTGCCGTTGGGGGGAACTGATCCGGAATCGAACATGCAAGACTCGCCCGTGAGACAGCCGTCATGCGTGACCGTATGGTAGGAGGGGGTCGGATTGTCCCAGCGGATGGGGGCTCCGGTGGCGACGGTTGCCGAGGCCGGGAAATAGTAGGGAGACCCGCTCTCGATGGTAATCTGAAACTGAGGGGGCGTGGCCGGAGCCGGCAGGGCCCCCAGCGTCACCAGGCCCACTAGCACCGCCATGCTCGCCAGCCTCAGCACAATCCTGCTCCTCCAAGTCCGCCCGCAAGCCATCTCTATTCCCGACGCTTCTTTAGAGACTCGAACCCCCAAAAGATTCACGGACACATTATACCATGCCATTCCTCGGGCCGACATCTTGCGGCGGTCCTGCATCCAGTCTTACGTGAGGAAAGCCTTGCGCAGGCGGACCAGGAAGGTATTGACCGATTCCAGATCGGGCTGGTGAGTGCAGCGGGCCAGTCTCTGATCAGCCTCTTGGGTCAGGGCCTCCCCCACATCGATAATCTGGCCGGCGCTGAGGGCTCCGGCTTTGATTTTCGCAAGGGTTTCGCCGATCGGGGTTTCGACGATCCGGACGGTGAAGGTGCCGGTCTCGAGGAGTTCGCAGAGGTTGTGCAGAACCCGCACGTACGCCATCGCATATTTTACCGGCCGCGCATCCTTCTTCTCCAGCAGTTTCTTGCGCTGGTTCACGGCGTAGCCGATGAAGGCTTCGTGGGCGCGTTGGGGCGCCCAGCAGGCGGGGAACAGCGACCGGAGCTCCGTCCCCCACCGATCGATGGCGACGATCGGGGCCAAGAGGGCTTCCAGGATCAGCGGATGGCTCTGGATGGCCAGAGAGAGGAACCGGCCGATCTCCCAGGCGGTTTCATCGTCCTCCCCTTCGCTCATCCGGACTCCCTGGTACTTGACGTCCAGACGGAACAGATCCGCGGTGGGAACGACAAAGACGCTGCGGAAGTCGGCATCGCTTTCCGGGCCGGCGAGCCCGTGCGCCTGCGACCCGACGAGGACTTTCAGGATGTGGTGCGGCGTACCCATCACGTTCACGCTTATGCCCCGGCGTCAGCGGCGGCGGGACCAAACTCCACCTTAACGTAATGGTATACCGATTATCGGTTTCTGGCTAGAGGCGGGGAGTAGAAGACCCCTGGGCTCCTTGCTATACTGGGCGCCTGTGCCCCAAAGCCTATCGGGGCCATGGTGGACTCATACCTTACTGGGACTCTCCCATGGCGTTCTTATTGCGTCTTGTCATGGCGGCCTTCCTGGTGAATGTCTGGAGTGTTCCTCCGCAGGCGATGGCCTTCAAGATCGTCGTGCCGGCTGAAGGATCTGTCCTGCTTGCAGGCCAGGACATTACGGCCCACGTCGATCTAGAGGCCGACGCCGGGGTACGGCTCGTGCAGTATTACTGGTACCGCCAGGGGGAGGAGCCGCTCGTGTCCCAGCAGGCGCAGCCCGCGCTCGTGACGACCGCTGCTTCCAGCCCTCCCTATGGCGGCAGGCTCAAGGTCCCGCCGGAGGCGATCGGAGGGATGCGGCTGCTGGCCGTCGGAGAAGTGACCAGAGGCCGGCTGGCGGGCCAGGAGGAATTCGATGAGATCCTGGTCCAGGTCGAGCCGGCGACGGAGTTGACCGGTATCGAGTTCGAAGTCGAAAAGCCCTGGCGCCTGGACACGCTGGGGAAAATTCATGAGGTGCCCGTGGTCGGGCAGTTTGTGGACGGCGTGACACGCCGGATCGGGGGCGCTTCCGCCGGCAGCGCGTACCGGAGTTCGGACGGCCGGGTCATCACGCTGCACCCGGGCGGCCTGCTGCAAGTGGTCGGCAAGGGGAGGGCCACGCTGACGGTCACGAACCGGGGCAGAGAAGGCACGCTCGAGGTGATCGTGAAGTCGGAGGCTGAGCCCAACCGGCCCCCCATCGCCCAGGCCGGTCCGGACCTGACCGTCAAGGCCGGCGCGACGGTGCAATTGAATGCGCTCCGAAGCTCCGATCCGGACGGGGACCCGCTCAGGTATGAATGGGAACAGGTGAGGGGCAACAAGATCTCGCTGCTGGATGCCACCAGCCCCAAGGCGACGTTCGTGGCCCCCAAGGTTTCGGCCAAGCGCCTCTTGACGTTCAAGCTGCGGGTGACCGATATGAGCGGGCCTGATACGGTGAAAGGAGCGGACAGCCTTCCTTCCTATGTCAACGTCTGGATCGAACCCTAGGGCTTCTCGCCGCGAACCCCTGTAATATTCCGCCGTTTCAGAGACTCCGGGACTGTGTCGTGAGTCCCGAGCGCGATCGCGGGCAGACGGTTGCAAGAACCGGTGGATTCGTGCTAGATGGGTGCCGCGAGAGGCTTGGCTGTGTCAGGCTGTCGATTCAAAAACACACACTTGCGGAACGAGAACTGTCCGCCGCGAGTGGATCGAAAGCGGCTCTAGCAAGCTTAGCATGGAGGGAGGCATGGCGACCAAGAGGAAACCCGGCAAGCGGACGTCACGAAAACCCGCCGCACGTAAAGCCAAATCCAGGGGCAAGGTGAAAAGGAGCAAGCCTGTGGCTCGGAAACGCAAGGCCGGGGCCAAAGCCAAGAAGGCCTCCGCCAAGAGGGGCGCCTTGAAGCGTAAGCGGGTCGCCAAAAAGGCGAAGGCGCCGAGAAAAACAGGCGTCAAGAAAATGAAGAAGCCGGCCAAGAGGAAAGCCGTGGCCGCGGCGCCGCCCAAACCCGTGAGTGCGAAGCCGGCCGGGGCGGTGGCCAAGCCAGAGCGCCCGGCGCGATCCCTGTTCGAAGAGGAGCCGAAGGCCGTCTCTGAAGACATGACGGAGGACATCGGCTTGCCGGAGGACCTGGAAGAGGAAATGCCCGAGGAAGTCTCGCTGGAGGACGAAGAGTCCGAACCGGACTATTTGGACAAACCGGACGATATTGCAGGCGACAACGATGATTATCACGGCTCCTGAGGCCGACGGTCTCTCCGTGAGCGGACGTGAAAGGGATGGGAATGCCTGACGGGAACGGTTTGCCGCGGATCGGGGACATCGCGCCGGATTTTACGGCGGTCACCACGCTGTCGAGCGAATTGCATTTCAGCGAGTGGCAGGGGCAAGGCTGGGTCGTGCTCTTTTCCCATCCGGCCGACTTTACCCCGGTCTGTGCGACCGAGTTGATGGAGTTCGCCCGCCAGCACGACAAGTTCGCGGCGCGGGGCGTCAAGCTCATCGGCGTCAGCGTGGACAGCATTCACGCGCATCTGGCCTGGCTTCAGAACATGAAAGAGAAGATGGGCGTCACGATTCCGTACCCGATGATTGCCGACATCGATATGAAGGTGTCGCGGTTGTACGGCATGATCCATCCCGGCGCCAGCGCCACCGCGACCGTGCGCGCCCTCTTCGTGATCGATCCGAAGCGCGCCATCCGGGCCCTCATCTATTATCCGATGAACGCCGGTCGCAACGTGGACGAGGTCTTCCGGCTGGTGACGGCCTTGCAGACGGCCGACAAGTACGCCTGCGCGACCCCCGTCAACTGGCGGGAAGGGGAGAAGGTGGTGGTGCCGCCCCCCAAGACCGTCGCCGACGTGGACGAGCGGCTGAGCCACCAGGACCGCGAGATCAAAGACTTCTATCTCAGCCTCAAGGACCTGCCCAGCTAGTCGGAGACCGGCGGGCTTCCTGCCGGGTCTTTCCCTTTCAGCACCGTGCTTCCAGACCATGAGCCATTTTCTCTTCATCGCCGGCGCCCTGAGGGAACGGAGTTCGCAGGCCAGCGCGGAGCTTCAACTCTCGCACGAGTTGTGGGGGATCCGAACGGCCCTGATCAGGGATAACTTACGCACCTACCTGACGGGAAATTCCTGCGGTCTGGTCTATGTCCTCAAGCTAGGCCTCTGCGCCGGCTTCAGGATCATTTCCGAGGTTCTGCCCCCCGAACAGTTGGATGCCTTCGTCCGGGAGGAATTGCGCGAGGAAACGCGGTACGGGTTCGTGCGGGTGCAGCCCACGTCGCAATGGACCTCCACGCCCGAGAGCAGCCAGGCCTTGTTGCACAGGGTCCTGGAAGTGCCCGACCAGGGGGAATTAACCCGCCGTCTTACCCTGGGCATGCACCGGCTGACCCAGGAGCAGTACGACGCCCTGATCAAAGCGCTGGGCTGATCCGGTTCGACCCCCGTGCCCCGCAGGAGGATCCGGAGCCATGCCGGGCCGGTCACAGCCTCCGCCCCGTCATGAGTTCGTAGGCTTCGTCGATCGTCCCGACTTCTTTGATCGTCACGTTGAGTTCCATGGCGAGACGGGTGAGGCTCCAGGTTGGGTCGTCGAGTTGTCCCTGAGGGATGAGGACGGTGCGATAGCCTTCGCGAACCGCGGCTCGGATCTTGTCGGGAATCGCGCCGACGGGCCCGATCCGGCCGCCCGGTTCGATCGTGCCGGTCAAAGCCACGCCCCGACGGACCGGCTCTCCCTTGAACAAGGCGATAAACCCGACCGCCATGGCCGCACCGGCGCTCGGGCCGTCGGAGCTCGTCGGCGCATAGGCGACGGCGCGCACCGACACCGTCCCGCTGTGGCGGACCGACGGGGTCCGCTCAACGGCATAGCGGAAGGCCACCGCCATGGCGCCCAAATGCGTCTCTCCGAGTATGACCCCGGCCTTGTACCAGTGGAGCGCCACGGGATCCGGCTGGGCTTTCTGGTCCCACCAGATCAGCAGCACCTCGAAAACCCCGCGGTTGTTGGCGTTGATGGCGGCCAGCACCGGCAGCTCCACGACCGTTTCCGCCCGGACAGACGCGGCATCCAGCGAAAGGAACGCCGCCAACAACAGGGCTGCGGGCAGGGAGAAGCGAGTGGGTGCAAGGATCCGTGCGAACATGGATAGTCACCGGGAGCGATGCTACCGAAGGATTCTAAAAAGAAGCCCGGCGCTTGTAAAGCCCGGCGCAGCGATCTCGCGCTCCTTGCTTTCATGCGCGACGTTCCGTATAAGGCTCGTATGAATCCAGGGGGGGACCGAAGCCGTTCAGCCCGCTGTGCGTCTCCCGTCTCCCTGCTGGCCTCTTTGCTCGGACCGTTTTTCTGTCTGCTTCTCCTGGAGTCTCTAGCCGGTGCCACCTGCTCAGTGGACCGCACTCCTTCCGGGCCCGGCGCCCCCCTGACGGTGCATCTTGGCACAGACTGCAGCCGGCAGGACCGTGAGGCCCAGGCGGTCCCCGCCGGTGACCTGCTGGCGGCGCTCACCGAAGGGCGGGGCGTGGATCTGGTCGGAGTCGTGGTGACGGGAGACCTGCTCATGGATCACCTGCCGTTACAGCCCGTGGGCGCTCTTTCCCCCGTGTCGTTGCCGATCCAGGAGGCCATCCAACGCCACGGCCTCAAGGAGGTCCGGGTCGTCGCGGGCCCGATTGCGATCCGCGACTCGGTCGTGAAGGGCAGGATCGTGACCAGGATCAAGGACGGGCTCGTGATCATGAACGGGCCGGTGACGATGACGGGCACGACCTTCGAGCGTTCCGTGGATTTCTCACTGGCGGCCTTCGCGGCGCCGGTGGACTTTGCGCAGGCCATTCTGCTCGGCGAGGGATTCTTCACCCAGGCCCTGTTCACGCAAGCGGCGCGCTTCGAGAAAACCGCGTTCGGCCCCCACTCGCGCTTCCATCGGGCGCGATTTTTCGAGCCGGTGACCTTTCACCGTGCGGGCTTCAACGGGCTGGCGGAGTTCATCGAGGTCACGTTCGACAAGGAGGCCAGCTTCGCCCAAACCTATTTCAAGATGGGCACCGGTTTTTCCGGAGCCCGCTTCAGGGGCACGTTGGATTTTTCCGAGGCGGTCTTCGAGCGGGAAGCGTTTTTCATGTTCACCGTCTTCGAACGGGACGCCTATTTCCGCCGCACCACGTTTCGGGGCGAAGCCAACTTTTCAGACGCTGAATTTAAAGGGTTGGATGACTTTTCGAAGGTTTTCTTCAACGTCGAGCCGCGTTTCACCAGAGCCAAGATCAGCGGGACGCCTGCCAGGCCCGGCGGGATGCAAGACCCCCGCGTGCTCTACATCATCGCCGCCGCGCTGTTGGCCTTCACCCTGGTGTTCGTCTTTATCCTGCGGAAAGGCTAGAGGCAGGCACTTACTCGTTCCTACCACTACATATAGAATTTCTCTTGCCTTTATCCCCATAACATAGTATAAGCGATCATCCGTCAAAGTTTTGAAAGGCCGCGATGGAACAGCTTGAAATCCAGTACCAAGTGAAGCTGGAGCAGTTCGAGGGGCCGCTGGACCTCCTGCTGCATCTGATCAAGAAAAACGAAATCAACATTTACGATATTCCGATCGCCTTGATCACCCGGCAATATCTCGAATACCTGAGCCTTATGAAATCCCTCAATCTCACCGTGGCCGGCGAGTTCCTGGTGATGGCCGCCACGCTGGTGCAGATCAAGTCGCGGATGTTGCTGCCGGCCGACGAGACCGACGCCGATGAGGACGACGGTCCGGATCCCCGCGCGGAATTGATCCGGCGTCTGCTGGAATACAAGCAGTTCAAGGAGGCGGCGGGGCAGTTGGACAACCGGGAACGGCTCTGGCGCGAGGTCTTCGTCCGGGAGCAGGCCCCGCCGGTGCCGGCGCCGTCGAGCGAGTCGCTGGTGATGGAGGAGGTGACGCTCTTCGACCTGGTGGATGCGCTCCACAGCATCATGGTGCGGATCCCGGACAAACGGCTGATGGAGATCACGCCGGAAAACCTCACCGTCAAAGACCGGATGAACGCGATCCTGGAAACGTTGGAGGGCAAAGAGTCCGTCACGTTCCTGTCGCTTTTTGAAGACCAGGGGCATCGGCTGCTCGTCATCGTCACGTTCTTGGCCTTGTTGGAGTTGACCCGGCTCAAACTGGTCCGGGTTTTCCAGGCGGAGACCTTCGCCCCGATCCTGGTCATGCGGGCCTTCTCGCTGGTGGTCGGCGAGGGGGTGGACGGGCTGGAGGAGCCATGAAGAGATCATGGGCCCCAAACCTCTCCCGGCACAGTTGATCGCTACACCCGTTGCGCTTCAGCGCAACGGTGCAAGGTAAACGCACTATCCGCCGCGATATGATCGAACGCGGCGGCTCTAGCGAGCTTGGTATGGAGGGTGTATGAGCGCGATACCGGAGACGTCGGGGAAGGATGCCGGAGCTGCGGAGGCGTCGGCGGGCCTGGTCCTGTTCGAGGGGATGGCGGGGGGGGAGGAGCAGGTGGGCCAAGAGGACCGGAACGGAACCGATCAGCCGGTCTCGGACGCCCAAGAGGCGCAGAAGGCCATGGACGAGCAGGAAGTGAAGGCCATTCTGGAGACCTTGTTGTTTGTCTCCCACGGGCCGGTCACGGTGGACCGCCTGGTCGCGGCGCTGGAAGGAGTGGCCAAGGGGGACGTGAAACAGGTGCTGCGTCACCTGCAGGAGGACTATGAAAGAGCCGGGCGGGGGCTGCAGCTCGTCGAAGTCGCCGGCGGCTTCCAGCTCGTAACGAGGCCCGAATATGCGCCCTGGATCAAGCGGCTGGAGAAGAGCAAGCCGGCTCCCAAACTGTCGCGCTCCGCGCTGGAGTCGCTGGCTGTGATCGCCTACAAGCAGCCGATCGTCCGAGCCGAAATCGAACAGATTCGCGGGGTCGAGACCTCAGGGGTCCTGAAGACCTTGCTGGAGCGGAAGCTGGTCCGCATCGTAGGCCGCAAGGAGGAACCGGGCCGGCCGATCCTGTACGGGACCACCAAGTATTTCCTCCAGCATTTCGGGTTGCGGGACTTGTCGGAGCTGCCGCCTCTGCGTGAGTTCAAAGAGCTGGGTGAAGCGGAACAGGCCCTGCTGCCGGTCGGCGAAGACCCGATGGTCATCGGAGAGCAGGACCCAACGTCCGAGAATGACCTGCCGGATCCCCTGCAGCCGGAGCCGGTTCATCACGCCTGATCCGAGCTTCCGCCGCTTCTCCGTCTGCCTGCCGGTACCTTGCCCCTCTGTGCGTCGCACCAGTAGAATGAGTGCGAGTCCCTCTGTGAGCCCTGGCTGATGGAACTCCTTCTGCCGGAGAAACAACGCGCCGTCGCGGCGGATTTGCGCCGCCTGCTCGGCCCCGACAAAGTGCGGGATGACTTTCCCTCCCTGACCGCCTATGCCGTGGACGCCAGCATCTACAAGATCGTTCCTCAGGCGATCGTGCTGGTTGAGTCGGAGGCGGACATCGAGGGGGTCATGGCCTATGCGACCCGTCAGGGGGTGCCCCTGACCCCGCGGGCGGCCGGGACGAACCTGACCGGCTCGGCGATCGGGTCGGGCATCATCCTGGACGTTTCCCGCCTCAACCGCATCCTGGAAGTGAACCGGGAGGAAAAGTGGGCCAGGGTGCAGCCGGGGATGGTTTTCGCCGAGTTGAACAAGCAGCTGGCGTCGTCGGGGTTGCTGTTCGGTCCGGATCCCTCCAGCGGGGACATGTGCAAGCTGGGGGGCATGCTGGCCAACAACTCGTCCGGTCCTCATACGCTGCGGTATGGCTCGGTCAAAGACAACGTCCTTGCCTTGCGGGTTTGCCTCCAGTCAACCGGATGGGTCCAGGCCCGTTCCTACGACCTGGCTGATCCGGCGCTCCGTGAAGTGTTGATGGCCCATCCGCAGTTGCGGAATTTGCTGGAGCTGGTACAAGCCCAGAAGGGCGCCATCCAGGCGAGGCGCCCGACCGTGAGCAAGAACAGTTGCGGCTATAATCTGTTTGGTCTGGTGGACGGACTGGAGCAGGGGCGGTTCGACCTGCCCAAGCTGTTCGTCGGGAGCGAAGGGACTCTGGGCGTCATCAGCGAGGCGACCCTCCGTCTGGCGGACCGTCCGAAGGCCAGCGCGACGGCGCTCATCCACTTCAAGCACCTGGAAGAGGTCGGCGAGGCGGTGCCGCACCTGTTGGCTCTGGCTCCCAGTGCCCTGGAAGTGATGGACCGCAACACGCTGAACCTGATCGGGCGGGACAAGCATGGCATCCCGGCCGATGCGGCGGCCACGCTCCTGGCCGAGTTCGACGACGATGGAAGCCGGCGGGACATCCGGGAGCAGGCCGAGCGCGTGACCTCGGCCTGCCGGCAGTACCGGCTTTCATCCGATCCCGTCATGGCCTTCGAGCGCGAGCAGCGGGACCAGCTCTGGAAGGCCCGCAAGGCGCTCTATCCGACCCTTTACCGGTATGACCCCAGGAAAAAGCCGATCAACTACGTGGACGACGTGGTGGTGCGGGCCGAGCGGATCAGCGAGTTGATCCGCTACCTGGAAGGGTTTTTCGGCGGGCAACAGGTGCCGGTGGCGATCTTCGGCCATATCGGGAACGGGAACGCCCACATCGTGCCGCTGCTGGACGTCAACGACAAGGAAGACTTCGCCCGGATGGTGGAGGGGTATCGGGAGATTCATCAGACCGTGTTGTCCCGGTTCGGCGGCTCGATCTGCGGGGAACATGGCGATGGACGGGTGCGGGCCGAGTTCGTCCGGCGCATGTTCGGGGACGATCTGTACGGACTCTTCGTCCGGGTCAAACGGGGCATGGACCCGGCGGGGGTGCTGAATCCCGGCGTGAAAATCAGCGAGGCCTCCTTCACGGAACACATTGACTTCACCCGTTTGGCGAAGCCTTGCGCGACCTGCGCCAAGTGCAATTCGGTCTGCCCCGTCTACGATGTCTTCCAGTCCGAAGACATGAGTGCGCGGGGCTGGTTCGAGATCGTCACAGCCAAGGACTACAGCTATCTCAATTCCAAACGGGTGGTGGAAGCCTGCCTGAACTGCAAGTCCTGCCGCACCATCTGTCCGGCCGGCGTCGATGTGTCGGATCTGATCCTCAAGCGTCGGGCCGAGCGGCCGAACGTCATGGCGGGGCTGATCTTCCGGCTTCACGCGCAACGGTGGCTGTTCGAGCCGCTCCTGAAGCTGGCCGCCGTCACCCAGCGGCTCTGGGACCGCCCGAGGCCCCGCGCCTGGCTGGAACGGCTCACGCGTCCCTTCATGAGGCTCATTGCCGACACGGCCCGCATTCCTCGCGAGATGATCCTGCCGCGCCTGGCGGTCAGGCACCTGCGCGACCGGTATCCGGCACTGACGCGCCGGGCCGGGCGCGGGGGGGCAGGCTCTGTGGCCTATTTCCACGGCTGCGCCGCCAACTATCTGGAAGACGGGGTGGGGGATGCGGTCATCGCCGTGCTCCGCCGGCACGGGGTCGAGCCGGCGCTGCCGCCTCAGCGCTGCTCCGGGACGCCCATCCAGACCTACGGGCAGGTGGAACTGGTCCTCCGACAGGCGCGGTTTAACCTGGCCTCGCTGGCGTCCTATGAGACGGTGGTGACCGGCTGTGCCTCCTGCACCCTGATGTTGAAAGACTATCCCCAGCTCTTTGCCGAGGGCCCTGAACGGGCGGCCGCCGACGAGCTGGCGAAGAAGGTGAAGCACATCGCCGAGTTTGTCGCCGAATCCAAGACCGGCCCGCTCCTCCGGCAACAGAGCCGTTCAACCAGGCAAAAGGTCACGTACCATTCGTCCTGCCACCTTCGGGCCGCCGGCGTGGTCAAGCCGCCGCGCCAGGTGCTGGCCGGGCTGCCGGGGGTCGAGCTGGTGGAGATGCAGGATGCCGACCGTTGCGCGGGCGGTGCCGGCACCTATATCCTCAAGGACTATGAGACATCGCAAAAGATTTTCGGACGCAAGGAACGGGCGATCGACCAGAGCGGGGCGGACGTGGTGGCGACCAGTTGCCCGGCCTGCATGATCCAGTTGAAGAACGGGCTGAAGGGGCGGGTGCGGGTCACGCACGTGGCGGAACTGCTGAACGAGGCCTACCAGGCCTCCGACCGCAGCAAGGGCGCCGGCCCGGTGGCTGGGGCATGACGATCAAGCGGGCCGACTGGGCCTTTCTCTTCGCCGTGGTGCTGGTCCTGGTGCTGGTGTCGCTGCTGCCGTCGCCCCGCGACCGGAACCCGTCGATCCCGGGCGACCCAGCTCACCGGGGCGTGACGACGGAAAAAGCCTGCTCGACCTGCCATGCGCCAGGGCAAAGCAGGCCCGTGAGCGAGCGGCACCCGAAACGGCAGGATTGCTTCCGTTGCCACAGACAGCCATAATCCAGGTGCCGACGCGAGACGGGAGCTGCCTGTCCGGCAGGCTACGGCCTGGTCTTTGATTGCTGCAAGAAGGCGAATGAGGAGAATGGAAACATGGTGAAGGTGTTGTTGTTTGGAGAGACGTTGCGCCAGGCCGTGGAGGAGTCCGAGCTGCAGCTCGAGCTCGCCGGGCCCATCACGGTCAAGGGACTGCTGGAAGCGAACCAGGACAAGCTGGCGGGACTGCTGTCCTTCATGAGCAAGGGCGAGCTCCTGGTCACCGTCAACAAGAAGGTCGGCGCGTTGGATACGGCGGTCAGGGACGGGGATACGGTCAAGCTCACGCACCAGTTCAATCCCACGTTCGACGGCGCCACCTGGCACAATCCCTGATGCGGCTTGACAATTAAGGGTTTTTTCGATATCATTACGCCGTCGTCGCTTGATGCGGTCCGCAGCGGCGGCGGGGCTTCGTGACTGGCGGACCGTTACCGGGTACGCCTGAGTTTGAGTTCGGCCGGAGTGACCTGCCAGAGACCTTCCTCCTTTCGGGAACCGTCTGCTTGCCGACTCCTGATCCATCGCACGCTCAGAGGCCCCAACCAAAGGATTTCGTGGTGACTTCAGCAACCGTTTGCTCATTCGAAGGCCTCGGCCTGTCCGCCGACATGCTCGGCGAGATCGCCAAGGCCGGCTATCGTGAACCGACCCCCATCCAGCGCGAAGCCATTCCACCGGCCCTTGCCGGGCGGGACATCATCGGCTGCGCCCAGACCGGCACCGGCAAGACCGCCGCGTTTGTCGTTCCCCTGATCGAGCGGCTCGCCGGCGGGCGGGGGACCAGGGCTTTGATCCTGGCTCCAACCCGCGAGCTGGCGATGCAGATTCAAAAGACGATCGAGTTGCTCGGGCGCCGGCGGGGCGTGGAAGCCACCCTCATCGTGGGGGGGGCCGACATGGCGCAGCAGGAGCGGGCGCTCAGGCAGCACCCGGACATCCTGGTGGCGACGCCAGGCCGCGTGCTGGACCATATGTGGAAGGGGAACATCAACTTATTGGCTGTGGAAGTCTTCGTGCTGGATGAGGCGGACCGACTTCTCGACATGGGGTTCGCCCCGCAGATCAACCAGATCCTGGACGCCTTGCCGGAGGAACGCCAGACCCTGCTGTTCTCGGCCACCATGCCGGGCGACGTGGCCTCGCTGGCGAAGGCCAGCCTCAAGGATCCGGTGCGGATCGCGATCGCGCCGAGCGGCACGGTGGCCGCCCGGGCCGAGCAGCATCTCTTTCACACCAGCCGGGAGCAGAAGCCCCAGTTGCTGCGCCGGCTGCTCAGGCAGGAACAAGGCCCGACCTTGGTCTTCACGCGGACCAAGTCGCGCGCCGACCGGCTGGGGCAAGTCCTGCAGGACGACGGCTTCAAGGTGGCCGTCCTGCATGGCGACCGGTCGATGGGGCAGCGACGCGAGGCGTTGGAGGGGTTCAAGCGGGGGAAGTATCAGGTGCTGGTCGCCACCGACATCATGGCGCGGGGCATCCACGTGAACGATATTGCGCACGTGATCAATTACGACCTGCCGATGAGCCCGGAAGACTACGTGCACCGCATCGGCCGGACCGCCAGGGTCCAGGCCTCGGGCCGCGCCTCCAGCTTCGTCACGCCCGACGAGAAAGGCCAACTCCACGCGATCGAGCAATTGCTCGGCGCCTCGGTCCCCGCGGCATCGCAGAGCCCCGGCGGGCCGCGTCATTCCCGCTAGAGCGTCCGCTTCCTTGCCGGACTGTTCGAGCGACCGCGCCACGGCTCGTCGCCGTAAGGAGGGGCGGCCCGCCGGCTGAGGAATGGTCAGGAGGCCGGAGGGGCCGGCTCCGCCACCACCCCCATCCGACGGTATTTCTCGTCCCGCTTGGCCAGGAGTTGGTCCACCGAGAGTTCTTCCAGTTGGGTGAGGTGTGACGACAAGGCTTTGGTGACCCGTTCGGCCGTGATGTGAGGGTCCCGGTGCGCCCCGCCCACCGGCTCCGGGATCACGTCATCGATGACCCCCAAGGCGAGAAGATCGCTCGCCGTCATTTTCAGCGCGGTGGCGGCGTCCGGGGCCTTGGTAGGATCATCCCAGAGGATGGCCGCGCAGCCTTCGGGGGAGATCACCGAGTAGATCGCATGTTCCAGCATCAGCACCCGGTCCGCGACCCCCAGCGCCAAGGCCCCGCCGCTGCCGCCTTCTCCGATCACCACGGAGACGATCGGGACCGTCAGGCGGGACATGACGAATAGATTTCTCGCGATCGCCTCCGCCTGCCCGCGCTCCTCGGCGCCGATGCCGGGGTAGGCGCCGGGCGTGTCGATGAAGGTCAGGATCGGGCGCCTGAACTTCTCCGCCAGCCTCATCAGGCGGAGCGCCTTCCGGTAGCCTTCCGGGTTGGGCATCCCGAAATTCCGCTGCATCCGCTCCTTGAGCGTCTTGCCTTTCTGGTGCCCGATGACCAGGACCGACCGGCCGCCGAAGCGGGCCAGGCCGCCGACGATCGCCCGGTCGTCCGCGAACGCCCGATCGCCGTGCAGCTCGATGAAGTCGCGGCAGAACGCAGTCACGTAGTCCAGCACCGACGGCCGCTGCGGGTGCCGGGCAATCTGCGTTCGCTGCCAGGGCGTCAGGTTCGCGTAGAGATCCGTTTCCACCTGCGCCAACTTGGTCTTGAGCTTGCGGATCTCGTCCTGCACCGAGGCGCGGGCAGACCCGGCGCCGGCCAGCTTCTCGATCCGCTCCTCGATCTCCCTGATCGGCTTCTCGAACTCCAAGTAATCCTTCATGTCGTCTCAGGCTCCTGCGCGGTTCTTATAACAAGGCCACGGCGCCTTTGCCAAGCACCTCTTCCACGTCGGCCACGAACTGGTCGCTGGGCAGCACGGTAAAAGAAGGCAGGGGAGTCGTATCGGCTTCCAGGTTGGGGGCCAGGCAGAATGTCAGGTAAATGCCGGCAGGGCCCGGGTGACGACGCAACACCGTCTGGAGCTGGCCCAGACGGCCGCCTGCCTCGGTGCGCTCGTTGACGCGCAGGTTCACTCTGGTGACCGTGCGGGACTGGAGCTCCGTGAGGGACTCGAGGCGGGTTCCCTTGAGCCTGGTGCCGTTTTCCGCCCGGTCCACCGTTCCCGTGACCTGCACCACGCTGTCCGGAGCCAGGAGCGCGCCGGCCGTGCGGTACAGGTCGGGGAACGCGATGATTTCCACGAGCCCCTGCTGGTCCTCGAGCTGGACGTAGGCCATCCGGTCTCCCTTTTTCGTGGTCAGGGCCTTGACCGTCGTCACGATGCCGCACAGCTTGACTTCCTTGCCGTCGGCCACCTCCGACAGGGTCCCGCTTGTGGCGGTGGAGAATTTGCGGATGGCCGCTTCGTACCGGGCGAGGGGATGGGCGCTGATGTAGAAGCCGGTCAGCTCCCGTTCGTACTTCAGCTTCTGCCCCTGGTCCCATTCCGGGACATCGGGGAGGGGGAAGTCGGTGAACTCGGCGGCTCCGCTTGCCTCACCCGCCAGGTCGGCGAAGATGCTGGTCTGGCCCTGGGCCCGCTCCCGCTGCGCCGCGGCCGCTTCCTCCATGGCCCGGTCCAGGACGGCCATGAGCTGGGCGCGGCGGGCGCCGGTGCTGTCGAAGGCCCCGGCCTTGATGAGCCCTTCTAGGACGCGTTTGTTGACCTTGTGGGGATCGATGCGGCGGCAGAAGTCGGCGAAGGACCGGAACCGGCCCCCCTCGGTCCTGGTCGCGATGACGGACTCCACCGCCCCTTCTCCCACGTTCTTGATCGCCGCGAGGCCGAACCGGATACCGCCTTCCACGACGGCGAAATCCTTCTGGCTTTCGTTGACGTCCGGCGGGAGCACGCGGATGCCCAGCTCGCGACATTCCGTGAAGTTGCCGACCATCTTGTCGGCGTTCCCCATTTCACTCGTGAGCAGCGCCGCCATGAATTCGGTCCGGTAATTGGCCTTGAGGTAGGCGGTCTGGTAGGTGACGAAGGCGTAGGCGGCGGCGTGGGACTTGTTGAAGCCGTAGCCGGCGAATTTCTGAATCAGCTCGAAGAGCTTCTCGGCCTTCTTCTCGGAAATCTTGCGCTGCTTGGCTCCCTCCAGGAACTGGGCCCGGAGTTTTTCAAAGCCCTCGGGCTTTTTCTTTCCCATGGCACGCCGCAGAATATCGGCCTGCCCGAGGGAGAAGCCGGCGATCTTGTTGGCGATCGCCATGACCTGTTCCTGATAGACGATGACCCCGTAGGTCTCCTTCAACAGAGGCTCCAGTTCCGGGACCTCGTAGGCGATCGGGATCTTCCCCTGCTTGCGCTTGATGAAGTCGGGAATCAGGTCCATGGGGCCGGGACGGTAGAGGGCGATGATGGCGATGATGTCCTCGAACCGGTCCGGCTTGAGCCCGGTCAGGAGGTCCCGCATGCCGGAGCTTTCCAACTGGAAGATGCCGGTGGTGCGGCCCGAGGCGAGCAAGGCGTAGGTGGCCGGGTCGTCCAGCGGAACCTTCCCGGCGTCCAGCGGAGGCTGCTCGCTCCGGCGGGCGTTGATCAGGTTCACCGCGTGATGGATCATGGTCAGGGTCTTGAGACCCAGGAAGTCGAACTTGACGAGCCCGACCTTTTCCACGTCCCCCATCGAATATTGGGTGACGATTTCGTCGTTGGCCCCCTTGTAGAGGGGCACGTGATCCGTGAGCGGCTGCTGGGAGATCACGACGCCGGCCGCGTGGGTGGAGGCATGGCGGGCCAGCCCCTCCAGCGAGCGGGCGATCGTCATCAGCTCGCCGATCTTGGGGTCGGTCTCGGTCAGCTCCTTCAGGCGGGGCTCCTGGAGCAGGGCTTTTTCCAGGGTCATCTTCAGGTCGTTGGGGACCAGCTTCGCGACCCGGTCCACCTCCGCATAGGGGATCTCCATCACGCGCCCGACGTCGCGGATCGCAGCCTTCGCGCCCAGGGTGCCGAACGTGATGATCTGGCACACGTGGTCCGCCCCGTACTTGTCGATGACGTAGTTGATGACCTCGCCGCGGCGGTCCATGCAGAAGTCCATGTCGATGTCGGGGAGGGAGATCCGTTCCTTGTTCAGGAAGCGCTCGAACAGCAGGCCGTAGGCGAGCGGGTCCAGGTCGGTGATGCGGAGCGCATAGGCCACCAGGCTGCCGGCGGCGGAGCCACGGCCGGGCCCCACCGGAATGCCGCGAGAGCGGGCGAACTTGATGATGTCCCAGACGATCAGGAAATAGCCGGCGAAGCCCATTTCGAGGATGACGTACAGCTCCTCCCGCAGGCGCAGCTCGTAGGCTTCCGGTGGGACGGTGCCGGGCCGCTCGCGCAGGCGCTCGGTCAGGCCCTGGACCGCCAGCTTCTCCAGATAGGTTTCCCTCGTGAAGCCCTCGGGTACGCGATACTCGGGCAGGTGGGGCTTGTTCAAGGTGAGGTTGAGGTCGCACTCGTCGGCGATCCGGCAGGTGTTCCGCACCGCGTCCGGCAACTCGGCGAACTCCGTCACCATCTCGTCGGTGGACTTGACGTAGAGCTGGTCCGTGTCGAACTTGAGCCGGTTGGGCTCGTTCAATGTCTTGCCGGTCTGGAGGCAGAGCATGACGTCGTGGGGACGGACATCCTCCTTCTTGAGGTAGTGGCAGTCGTTGGTGCCGGCCAGCGGGATGCCCAGCTTCTTGTGGATGTCGACCAGCCCACGATTGGCGATGCGCTGGTGCTCCAGGCCGTTGGCCTGCACTTCCAAATAGTACCGGCCTTTCCCGAAAATCTCCTGATATTCCCCGGCGGCCCTGGTGGCGCCCTCCAGGTCCTTCTGGCCGATCAGGTAGGACACCTCGCCGCTGAGGCAGCCGGAGAGGGCGATCAAGCCATCGTGATGCTGTTGGAGCAGCTCCTTGTCCATCCGCGGCTTGTAGTAGAAGCCTTCCAGGTAGGCTTTGCTCACCAGCTTGATCAGGTTCTGGTAGCCGGTCAAATTGGCGGCCAGCAGGATCAGGTGATAGTAGTCGTTATGGGCGAGGTGGCCCTCCCGGCCTAGCCGGCTGCCCGGCGCCAGATAGGCCTCGCAGCCGATGATGGGCTTCACCCCCTCAGCCTTGGCCTTCTGGTAGAACTCCACCGCGCCGAACATGTTGCCGTGGTCGGTGATCGCGACCGCCGGCATGCCGAACCCCTTGACCTGCTTGATGAGCGGGTCGATCTGGTTCGCCCCGTCCAGGAGGCTGTACTGCGTATGGAGGTGTAGGTGAACGAATTGGGAAGGCACGGGGGGAAACCTCGGTGACAGATTGTAGTCGGAGGGGGGAAGGAAGTCAATGGAAAGGGGAGAGGCGGAACAGTCGCGGGTCCTGTCGCCGAGCAGCCCAAAGTCCCCGGCTGACGAACGGTGCCCGCATTCGGCGGCGGGCATCATGCGTTGAGGCCAGCCCGCTTTTCTCAGCCATGAAGTTGGCCGCTCGCCTCAGCGGATTAGAAGAACGGCTCGCGACGGCCATACTACCTGCGACATCCAGTCTCCCGCCATACCGCACGCCTCAGCGCGCATCCGTTCCATCCGGGTTTGAGAAAGGAGAGGAAGGCGGGACAGGCTGCCAATGGGCCTGTCCCTTGGGTTAGTTGAAGAGCCTGGCAGGGCCGAGTGACGAACGGCGCTCAGGCCAGCTTACCCTCTACTTACTGGAAGCAGAGGAGCGGGATGAAGGTGTTTGATGCCTTGCTTTTCTTTAGTGGTACGCCTAGACTTTTCCCCACGTAGAGAGCGGGCTGACCCCGATGGGCAAGGCAACGCCTACCGTGCATGAGGCTTTCCATGAAACGGCAGAATGTCCTCGCTTTTGTGTTGTGTGGCGCGCTCGTTGGCCTGATGGCCGGATGCAGCAGCACGCCGTTGGGGAAGGCTGCTTATGAAGGTGACATTCAGGCCGTGCGGATACTCTTGGACCAGGGGGCTGATGTGAAT
>CAZKHY010000037.1:12003-25895 GCA_964552455.1 uncultured Nitrospira sp. | reverse complement strand
TGTGTCCGTGCTTCCCCGGGACCGTGTGGATCGCCGGCACATAGGGCTTGCCCTTCGGCGCCACGCGGAAGTCCACCCGCGCGGCCCCCACGCAGCCGATCACCGGATAAGCCTGAACGGCCAGTTCCATGACCGGCCTGCTCACGGCAGCCGGCAGAGGGGCCGGGCAGAGGTAGCGCGGGCGCCCTTTTGTATATTTGGCCGCATAGTCGTAGAACCCGCCGGGCGCGACGATTTCGACGGGAGGCAGCGCGACCGGTTTCGATCGTCCCGGCAGCACGGAGACCGTGATTTCACGCCCGGCGACGTAGGATTCCACCACCGCTTCCCGATCATAGTGATGGGCCCGCTTGAGGGCGGGGCGCCAGTCAGCCGCCCGACGGACGATCGACACCCCGATCGTGGACCCCTCCGCAGCCGGCTTCACCACCACCGGCCAGCGCAGTCCGGCCGGAAGCGTCGTTGCGCGCGTGCCCCCTGGCTCCGCACGAAGCACGGTGCCGGCCGGCACCGGGACCCCGCAGGAGGCCAGGAGCGCTTTCGTCGTGACTTTGTGCATGGCGATCGCGCTGGCCCTCACGCCCGAGCCTGTGTACGGCAGGCCGATGGACTCGAGCAGACCCTGGATCGTCCCGTCTTCTCCCCCGGGACCGTGGAGCGCGAGAAAGACCAGGGCCACCTTTTTCGCCTTCAGGTGCCGCAAGAGGGAGGCATCCACGTCGATGGCCACCGCGTCGTAGCCGCGGCGCAGCAGCGCGCGATGGACGGCCATGCCGGTCCGAAGCGAAACTTCCCGCTCGGAAGACCGGCCTCCCATCAGGACTCCGATGCGCTCCCTCGTCAGCGGCTTCTTCGTCATTCGTCACTCGTCATTCGTCACTCGTCTCGGTCTTCCGGATCTTCCCGGTTGACGGATGACGGGTCACGAATGACGCCCCCTCCTCACGGTTGCCCCACGATCTTGAGCTCCAGTTCCAGCGTCACGCCGGTCTTCTCTTCGACCGTCCGTCCTACGTGCTTGATCAAGGCGATGACGTCGTCGGCCTTGGCCCGGCCCAGGTTGACGATGAAGTTGGCGTGCTTCTCCGACACCTGGGCGTCCCCGACCTTGGCGCCTTTGAGCCCGACCGTTTCGATCAACCGGCCGGCCGCATCGCCGGCAGGGTTTTTGAACACGCAGCCGGCGCTGGGCAGGGCCAGGGGCTGCGTTTCCTTCCTGTGCCGCAGATACTTCTTGACCACCGATTCGATTGTCTCGCGCGCCCCGGGCTTGAGCTGCAGCCAGGCCCCGGCCACGATCCCGCGCGGCAGCAGGGCGCGGCGGTAGCTGAAGCGGATGGCAGAGGCGGGACAGTCGAAGATCTGGCCTTTCAGGTCCACGAGCCGCACCGCCTTCAGCGCATCCTTCATCTCCCCCAGCCTGGTTCCGGCGTTCATGACCACACAACCGGCCACCGTGCCGGGAATGCCGGCGGCCCATTCGAGCCCGCTCAGCGACCGGCTGATCGCGTGTTTCATCAGCGTGGGCATTCCGACCCCGCCCTCGGCATAGACCACATGATCCGGCTCGTCCCTGACGGCGTTCAGCTTCGAGAGGTTCACGACGATGCCGCGGATGCCCCCGTCGCGCACGAGGAGGTTGGTGCCCCCGACGACGAAGAGGGGCACGTGCGCGGTCCGGGCCTGTCGCACCAACCGACACAGGTCTTCCACATCGGCCGGCAGGACCAACGCATCCGCCGGTCCGCCGATGCGGAACGACGTGAAGTCCCGCAGGGGTTCGTTGAACCGGACCTCCCCGCGGATTCCCCTGACCGCCGCAAGCAGATCGCGCTGGCTGTGGGCCTTGAGGGCCTTGACCGTACGCGGTCTCACCTTGGATTTGATGCCCGGCTGGTGCCGCAGACGCTCCGGCATGACCTCGCCTCCGATCACAGGCGCTCCAGCAAGCCCGGCCCGGCCTTCCAGATGTCCCCCGCTCCCAGCGTGATGACTAGATCGCCGGCCCGGAGGGCAGGCAGGACGGTCTCGACCAGCCGCTCTTTACCCTCCACCCAGGTCACAGAAGGGTGGCCGGCCGCTCGGACGGCCTGGGCCAGTTTTTCTCCGGTCACGCCGGGGATCGCCGCCTCGCCCGCCGCATAGATGTCGGTGACGAAAAGGGCATCGGCCCGGTCGAAGGCGTGAGAGAATTCCTCCAGCAGATCGCGCGTCCTCGT
Organism: uncultured Nitrospira sp.; assembly: GCA_964552455.1. GTDB lineage: Bacteria > Nitrospirota > Nitrospiria > Nitrospirales > Nitrospiraceae > VGXG01. The sequence goes on along the minus strand of CAZKHY010000037.1, from coordinate 23,676 downwards.
GTACCGGTGGGGCTGGAAGAGCACGACCAAGCGCCGGTCCCAGCCCTGCTTCGCGGCCGAGAGCGTCGCCTTGATCTCGCTGGGATGGTGGCCATAGTCGTCCACGACCATGACGCCGGCTTTCTCCCCCCGCAGTTGGAAGCGCCGTTCCACTCCGGCGAAGGAGGCCAGCCCCTTGCGGATCAGGTCCACCGGCACGTCCAGCTCCATCCCCACCGCGATCGCCGCCAGCGCGTTGGTCACGTTGTGGATGCCGGGGATGGACAGACGGAAGGGCCCCAGGCTCTTCTCCCGGAAATAGGCCCGGAACTCCGACTCCCACTGTTTCAGCGTGATCTCGCCGGCCCGGAAGTCCGGCGGAGTGCCGGCCTGCGTCTGGAGACCGTAGGTCTGGTAGCGCTTGACGACCCGGGGCAGCAGCGCACGAACCCGCTCGTCGTCCGCGCAGAGCACGGCCAGCCCGTAGAAGGGCACCCGGTTGATGAATTCCAGGAAGGCCTCCTGCAACCGCTCCACGGTCCCGTAGTGGTCCAGATGCTCCCGGTCGATGTTGGTGACCGCGACGATGGAGGGGGAGAGTTTCAAGAAGGAGCCGTCGCTCTCGTCCGCCTCCGCCACCAGCAGATCGCCCCGGCCGAGCCGGGCGTGGCTGCCGAGGGCGTTGACTTTCCCGCCGATCACGATCGTGGGGTCCAGCCCGGCCTGGGCCAGCACCGCCGCCACCATCGAGGTGGTCGTGGTCTTGCCGTGGGCGCCGGCGATCGCGACCCCGTATTTCAGGCGCATCAGCTCCGCCAGCATCTCGGCGCGGGGAATGACCGGGATGACCTTGGCCTTGGCGGCCAGCACTTCGGGATTGGTCGCCGACACGGCCGAGGAAATGACCACGACCTGAGCCTCCCCGATGTTGGAGGCCTGGTGCCCGATGAAAATCCGCCCGCCCAGTTCCTCCAGCCGTCGGACCGTGTCGGAATAATTCAAGTCGGAGCCGGAGACCTTATAGCCCAGGGTCAGCAACACCTCGGCAATCCCGCTCATGCCGGACCCGCCGATCCCGACCAGGTGGATATGCTGGATCTTCCGGAACATGGTGCGACTCCGTCCGTTCAGGCTCCACAGCTCGTTCGGTTTGATGCGACTGTCAGGACGAATGGCGTCACGCTCTCGACCTCGCTCCAGCATCAGGCTTGTTGGCGTCATGACTCCCCCCTATGAGTGCAAGGCAGTCCCGGACGATCACTTCCGCCGAGTCGGTTTTTCCCAACGCCGCGCTCCGCTCCCCCATCGCCTGCAAGCGGGCTTCATCGCCCAGCAACGCATCGATCGTCTGCGCCAGCCTGGGGCCCGTGAGGTCCTGCTGGAGCAGCAGCACCGCCGCCCCGGCCTGTTCCAGCACCCTGGCATTGCGCTCCTGGTGCCGGTAGATGGCGTGCGGAAGCGGAATCAGGATCGCCGGCTTTCCGCAAGCGGTCAGTTCCGCCAGCGTCACGGCTCCGGCGCGCGACACGATCAGGTCCGCCCGCTTCAAGGCTCGCGGCATGTCGAACAAGAAGGGCATCACCTCCACCCGATCCGCCCTCCACCCGGCTTCCTCATAAGCCCGCTTGACGGACGGATAGTCCGCCTCCCCCGTCTGATGGATCACCGAAAGGCCGGCCTGCATCGACCGGACGAGCGGCAGGGCCTCCACCATCGCCCGATTGATCGCATGGGCCCCCTGACTCCCGCCGAACACCAGTAACGTCGCTCGTGAAGCGTGAGGCGTGAAGCGTGAGGAGAGTTGATTCTTCCCTTCCCTCTCGCCCCTCGCCCCTTGCCCCTCGCCTTCTTCATAGAACGCCCGCCGGACGGGAGTCCCCGCCACCCGCACTTTTCCAGCGGGAAAGTAGGGCTTCGCCGCGTCGTACGCGAGAAACACCAGATTCGCGATCGGCCCCAGCACCTTGTTGGCCATGCCGGGATAGGCGTTCGGCTCCAGGATCGCCCTTGGAATCCCCAGAAGAAACCCCGCGGCCAGCACGGGAGGGCTGGAGTACCCGCCGATCCCGATGACCAGATCGGCGCGTCGCTCCCGCAAGAGCTTCACCGATTGCCAGAGCGCCGCCGGCAGCGACACAAGAGCCCCGAGCGCCTGCCGCACCCCTCGGCCCATGACCGGCTTGGCCGCGATCTTGACCAATTCGAACCCCTCGTGAGGGAGCACCTTGCCCTCGATCCCCCGCTCCGTGCCGACGAACAGAATCGAACTTTCCGGCACCTGCCGGAGAAACTCCCGCGCCAGCGCCACGGCCGGATAGAGGTGACCGCCAGTCCCTCCGGCCGCGATCACGATGTTCATCGTCACAGTACGTTGCGTTCCTCGTATCTCGTGACGCGTACCTTGTTCGGACGCTTCACGAACAACGCTTCACAATGCTCATACCCTGCCGGTCCCGCGAAATGCTCAAGAGAATGCCGACCGCCAACAGGTTGACCATCAGGGAAGAGCCGCCGTAGCTGACCAGCGGCAGCGTCAACCCCTTGGTCGGCAACATGCCGGTGACCACGGCGGCGTTGATCAGCGCCTGGAGCCCGATCAGCAGGGTGATGCCCAGGGCCAGATGGCGGCCGAAGGGTTCGCGCGCCCGCGCCGCGATCTGGAAGCCCTTCAGCACCAGGGCGGCGTAGCACAACATGATCGCGCTGGTGCCCACGAGCCCCAGTTCCTCCCCGGCCAGGGCCAGCACGAAATCCGTGTGGGCCTCCGGCAGGAAAAACAGCTTCTGCTCCCCCTCGCCCAACCCGACGCCGAAGAACCCTCCGCTCCCGAAGGCGAGAAAAGACTGGTTCACCTGAAAGCCGGCTCCCGTGGGATCCTTCATGGGGTCCAGAAAGGTCATGAGCCGCTGCAGGCGGTAGGGGGACTTCCAGATCAGGATCGCCACCGCCGGCAGCACGAAAGGAACCAATCCGAACAGATGGACGAGCCGGGCCCCGGCCAGAAACAGCAGGCTGAGCGTGACCAGCCCGACCACCACCACCGTTCCCAGGTCCGGTTGCAGCAACACCAACCCGGCCAGCAAGCCCACGATCAGGAGGGGCGGGAGGAAGCCGGTCGAAAACTCCGTGATCCGTCCCTCCTTCTTGGTCAGATAGCTCGCCAGGTAGAGCACGACCACCAGCTTGACCATCTCGGCCGGTTGGATGGAGATCGGCCCCAGCCTGAGCCAGCGCCTGGCGCCCTTGGCGACGACGCCCAGGGACGGGATCAGGACCAAGATCAACAGCACGAACGTCACGCCGAGGATCGGCAAGGCCAGCCTCCGCCAGGCCGTGTAGTCGAGGCGGGAGCCGGCCTGGAGCAGCAGGAACCCGAAGGCCAGCCAGGCCAGATGGCGCTTGAGAAAATAAATCGAGTCGTGAAACCGGTTCCCCGCCACCACCGCGCTGGCGCTGAACACCATCACGAGGCCCACCAAGGCCAGGACCACCGCCACCGCCAGCACGCTCCGGTCGGCCGCCGCTTTCGTCTTCGTCGGCGTCCCGGCCGCCGGCCAGGGCAGGGCCAAGGTGCCGACCTGAATCCCCCTGCGCGACATTCATTCTTCTCCGTCAGACTTCAAGAGCTAATGGCTTATGGCATATGACCAAGGAAATAACCGTGCAGCGTTTAGGCTTAACCATATGCTATTAGCCATTCGCCATACGCTCCCGTCTTTACGGCAGCGCCTTCACCAGTTCCTTGAACTGCTTTCCCCGGTCCCGATAATCCGCGAACATGTCGAAGCTGGCGCAGGCCGGCGACAACAAGACGACGTCGCCCGGGGCCGCTTCACCGGCCGCCGCCTCCACCGCGTCCCGCAGTGAACGGGCGTCGCTGATCCGCTCGAACCCGCCCAGCGCGTCCCTGATGCGGCCGGCCGCCTCGCCGATCAGGATCACCCGCTTCGCCCGCCGCCGCACCGAGTCCCGCAGCCGGGCAAAGTCGCCGCCCTTGTCCCGCCCTCCCGCAATCAGAAGAATCGGCCCCTCGAAGCTCTCCAAGGCCTTGAGGGTGGCGTCCACGTTCGTGCCCTTGGAGTCGTTCACGAACGTCACGCCCCGGCGTTCCCGGACGATCTCCAGGGCATGTTCCAGCCCCGGGAAAGTCCGCAGTACCTCGCGGACCGCCTCGAGCGGGCAGCCGCAGAGGAGTCCGACGGTCGCAGCCGCCATGGCATTGGCCAGGTTGTGGCCCCCGGGAATCCTGATCTCCCCTCGCCGACAGACCTCCTGGGTTCGTCCCCCGATGGTCACCAGGAGCCGGTCCCCGTCCAGGCAAGCCCCCTCCCCGACCGGTCTCGTCCTGCTGAAGGCCGCCACCCTGGCGCGCAGGCGCGGCGAGAGCGCGGCGACCCGTTCATCGTCCAGATTCAAGAGCGCGACATCGTCGGCCGTCTGGTTTTCAAAAATCCTGGCCTTGGTCGCGACGTAGTCCTCCACCGAGTCATAGCGGTCCATGTGGTCCGTCGTCACGTTCAGGATCGCCGCGATCCGGGGATGGAACCGCCCGATCGTTTCGAGCTGAAAGCTGGAGACCTCCGCGACGACGTAGTCATAGGGTCCCGGCGTCCTCGCCCCCTGGCTCTTCCATTGATAGGACGCCAGGGCCGCCTCGCTGAGGGGCGTCCCGAGATTGCCTCCCACGAAGGCCCGCTTGCCGCTCCGCTCCAGCAAAAGCCCCGTCAGCGTGACCGTCGTGCTCTTGCCGTTGGTCCCGGTGACGGCCAAGATCGGCGCCGTCAAAAACCAGGAGGCCAGTTCCAGCTCTCCGATCACCGAGACGCCTCGCCGGCGGACCTGCTGCAGCGATGCCAGCCTGTAGGGCACGCCCGGGCTGATCACGACCAACTCGGCCCCTTCCAGCGCCGACTCATACCCGGCCCCGGCTGCGACCGTGAGCCTGCGCCGGTCCAGTCGCGCCAGCGCGTCCGAAAGGGCACTTTCCTCCTTACTGTCGGCCACCGTGACCTGGGCCCCGACCGCTTGAAGCAGCCGCGCCGCCGCCACCCCGCTCCTGGCCAACCCCATCACCGTGACCTTTGCGCCCGTGAGCGCCTCCGCCGTCATCATGGCCTACCAGAGGATCCTTCAACACAGCCGATAACGAAAATTATCATTGGGAAGTTCCAAGGTAATTACCGGTAACAGCTCATGCCCGACAGGATGCTCAAAATGGCTATCTTTGCACCCGCCCCCCCCGGCGTGCCAAGACGCGCCCTTTCCCGAAGCGAGGCCGCTGACTGTCTATTCACCTTAGGGCGGTTGGGATGATCCCCACTGCGCGCATCGACCGAGCACATTCTGATCGTGCGCGGTCTGCGAGCACAGGGATTATCCCGGCCACCCCCTCACTTTTTCAGCATCCTGACACTACCGCAGCTTCAGCGTGCTGAGACTCAGCAGCGCCAACAAGATGGCGATGATCCAGAGGCGCACCACGACCTTCGGCTCCTCCCACCCCTTCATTTCAAAGTGGTGGTGGATGGGCGCCATCAGAAAGATCCGCTTGCCCCGCGACTTGAAGGAGGCGACCTGGAAAATGACCGAGATGGCCTCGATCACGAAGACGCCGCCCACCAGGAGCAGGAGCAGTTCGTGCTTGCTCACGACCGCGACCGTCCCCAGCGCCGCCCCGAGCGGCAGGGAGCCCACGTCGCCCATGAAGACGGAGGCCGGGTACGTGTTGAACCAGAGAAATCCGAGGCTGGCCCCGAAGATGGCCGCCGTAAAGACGGCCAGTTCCCCCGCCCCCTCGATATAGGGGATCAGGAGGTACTCGGACGTGATCTTGTTGCCCACCACGTAGGCCACGATGGTGTAGGCCATCGAGGCGATCATCACCGGCCCCACCGCCAAGCCGTCCAGCCCGTCGGTCAGGTTGACGGCGTTGGAACTCCCGACGATCACGAGGATCGCGAAGGGGATGTAGAACAGGCCCAGGTCCGGCGTGAAGTTCTTGAAAAAGGGCACGCTGAGCTGGGTGGAGTAGCCCGGCAGGAAGTAGAAATACGTCCCGATCCCGAGCGCCACGAGCCCCTGGGCCATGAACTTCTGGGAGGCCGACAAGCCTTTCGACTTGCCCCCGACGAACTTCAGGTAATCGTCGGCGAACCCCACCAGCCCGAACCCGATCGTGGCGAAGACCACCAGCCACACGTACCGGTTCGAGACATCCGCCCAGAGCAGGGTGGAGAGGACGACCGCGAACAGGATCAGGAGCCCTCCCATGGTCGGCGTACCGGTCTTGGCCAGGTGCGTGCTGGGTCCGTCCTCCCGCACACGCTGCCCCATGCGGATCTCCTGCAGTTTGCGGATCAGCGGCGGCGCCAGGACGAAGGCCAGCAGGAACGCCGTCACTGCCGCATAGATGATCCGGAAGCTCAGATACCGGAAGACGTTCAGGAACGAAAATTCCGTATGCAGCGGGTAGAGCCAGAGATAGAGCATCGGTTACGGTTTGCGTCCTTTCCCTTTCGTCAAGGATTCGATGACTTGCTCCATCTTCATACCACGGGAAGCCTTGACCAGGACCACATCGCCTGGCTGCACGACCTTCTTTAAGATTTCCGCGGCGGCTCCTGCGTCGGGAGCTTCCATAATATGATCGTGCGCCAAACCGGCTTCCCGCGCGCCCTCCGCCAGGCTCCGGCCCAGAACCCCGCAGGCGATGAGATCGGAAACGCCCAGCCCGGCCAAATAGGCCCCGACGTCCCGGTGCAGGGCCTGCGTCTCCGGCCCCAGCTCCAGCATGTCGCCCAGCACCGCGATCGTCCTGCCTCCGGCGGCCAGGCCAGTCAAGAGGGAAAGGGCGGCCTTCATCGAGGCGGGGTTGGCGTTGTAGCAATCGTTGATGATCCTGATCCCCTTCCAGACCGTCACCTGCGACCGCATCGTGGCCGGCTTGAAGCGGGCCAGTCCCCGCGCAATGGCCGTCCCGCTCATACCCAGCGCTTGTCCGACGGCGGCCGCCGCCAGGGCGTTGGAGAGATTGTGCGTTCCATGAGCCGGCAGCAGCACGCGCGTGCCGCGGGTGCGCCCCGGCAGCAGAAGCTGGAAGGTCATCCCGCCCGGACCGGGCATCACGTCGGCGGCCCGCACCTGCGCGGCTGGAGCCAGACCGAAGGAGAGCAGCCGGCAGCGGACCCTGGAGGCCAGGTAGTCGAAGTAGGCGTCGTCCGCGTTCAGCACGGCCGTACCGTCCGGCGGCAGCAGATCCAGCAGTTCCCCCTTGGCCTGAGCGGAGGCGTCCAGCGTGCCGAAGAACTCCAAATGGTCCGGCCCGATGTTCGTGATCAAGCCGATCGTCGGCTTGGCGATCTCGCAGAGGCGGGTGGTCTGTCCCTTGCGGTCCACCCCCATTTCGATCACCGCCGCCTCGTGGCGGGCGGTCAGCCGGAGCAGGGTCTGGGGCACGCCGATGCGATTGTTCAGATTGCCCTCGGTCTTCAGGACCGTCCCTCGCTCCGCGAGCACCAGCGCGACCATTTCCTTCGTCGTCGTCTTGCCGTTGCTCCCCGTCACCGCCACGAGCGGAATCTGAAAACGGCTCCGGTGGTAGGAGGCCAGTTGCTGGAACGCCAGCAACGTATCCGGCACCCTCAACAGAAGAGGGGCCGACAGGCTTCGGCCGCGCGCGCGCCGGCCCGACCTCGCCGGCCTCGCCGCGACCGGTCCGACCGCCACCGGCTCCTGGACGAGCGCCCCCACCGCGCCGCGACGGAGGGCCGCGGCCGCAAACTGGTGCCCGTCAAAGCGCTCGCCCGTGAGCGCGATGAAGAGATCGCAGCGGCGCACCTCGCGCGAATCCGTGCAGAGCCGACGGATGCCCACGCGCAGCGCCAGCGGAGCCTCCCCCGACAGCAGGCGCGCGCTGGTCACTTCCAGGACTTCTTCGACTGTAAAGAGCGGCATGAATGGCACCGCCTCGCAAGCCGGAACCGGTTGCCGGCAGGTCACGATCATCGTTGTAACTTCTCGAGGGCGGCCTTCGCCACCTCTCGGTCGTCAAAATGCACGCGCTGGGAGCCGACGATCTGATAGTCCTCGTGCCCCTTGCCCGCGATCAGGACCATGTCGCCGGGCCGGGCCGCGCGGATGGCCGCGTCGATGGCCAGACGCCGGTCCGCAATCACCTCGTAGCGGGCCTGCGTCTCCCCCGCTTCGATCGCGGCCTTGAGCCCTCCCTCCACTTCCTTCAGGATGGCCAGCGGGTCCTCGCTGCGGGGGTTGTCCGACGTGGCGATCACCAAGTCGCTCAGCTTCGCCGCCGTCCGGCCCATCTTGGGCCTCTTGCCCCGGTCCCGGTCTCCGCCGCAGCCGAAGACCGTGATGATGCGGCCGGTCTTGAGTCGCTGGGCGGCGGTCAGGAGCCGTTCGAGCGCGTCTTCCGTATGGGCATAATCCACCACCACGGTGAAGTCCTGTCCCGCGTCCACCCGCTCGAACCGGCCCGGGACGTTCATGACCGACTTGATCCCGGCTTGAATCTGGCTTGGCGACAAGCCCTCGTGCAGCCCCACGCCGACCGCCGCGAGCAGGTTGTAGACGTTGTGTTCCCCCACCAGCCGGCTCTCCACCTGGAACCGCCCCTTCGGCGTCACGGCGGTGAACCTGGTACCGTCCAGCAAGAGCCGGACCTCTTCGGCCCGGAGGTCGGCTTGACGCTTGATGGCGTAAGTCCAGACGGGAACCGCGCTGGCCCGGCACACGCGGTCCCCCCGTTCGTCATCTATATTCACGATCGCCCGCTTGGGCCTGGGTTTGAGCCCGGCCCCAGCCAGGCCCGTGAAGAGGCGCAGCTTGGTCTGGAAGTAGTCCTCCAGGTCGGCGTGAAAATCCAGGTGGTCCTGGGTCAGGTTCGTGAAGACCGCCGCGTCGAACTCGCAGCCCACGGTCCGGTCCAGCGCCAGCGCGTGCGAGGAGACCTCCATGACCGCGCTGTCCAGCCCCGCCTCCACCATGCGGGCCAGGAGAGCCTGCAACTCCACGGCCCCCGGCGTCGTGTGGGACGCGGCCAGCCGCTCGCTTCCGATCTGGTAGGCCACCGTGCCGATGATCCCCACTTTGCGCCCCGCCGCCTCCAGGACTCCTTTGCACAGATAGGTGATGGTGGTCTTGCCGTTCGTCCCCGTGACCCCGATCAAGCTGAGACGGGAGGAAGGATCGCGGTGGAATCGGCCGGCCAGGAGGCCCAAGGCACGGCGCGAATCGGGCACCAGGACGACCGGCACCTCCTCCTTCGGCAACGAAGCGGGCCGCTCCTGCACGACCAGCGCCGAAGCCCCGGCCGTCACCGCCTGTCGCAGGAACGCATGACCATCCGCCTTGCCTCCCTTGACCGCCACGAACAGACTGCCCGGCTTCACCGCCCGCGAGTCGTCGGTCAGGCCCGTCACCTCGACATCCAGCCTCCCTTTCTGTTCCAGCACGGACAGCGGGGCGATCAGTTCAGCCAGGGTCATGGCACCAGATCCGTCCCCATTCCGGCCCCCGTCGTCGTCCCGTCGCCGGTCATGGCCATGGCCAGCTTGACCGGCGCGCGGGAGGAGACGCCGAGGTAGGGAAGGGCTTGCTCAGCGATTTTCCGGAAGACCGGCGCCGCCACGACGCCGCCCCAGGCTTCCGCATGGGGTTCATCGATGACCACCACGATGGCCAGACGCGGATCCTCGGCCGGCACGAACCCCGTGAAGGACCCCACGAAGAGCGTCGGCGAATAGGCGCCGGTCTGGGGATCGATCTTCTGCGCCGTTCCCGTTTTTCCGGCCACCCGGAAGCCCGGCACGGCCGCACGGGTGCCGGTGCCGTTCGTCACCACGCCCTCCAGGATGCCCGTGAGAGTCCGAGCCGCCTCGGCGGAGATCGGCCTGCGCCGGACCTGCGGACCGGCCTGCGCGATCACTTGCCCCATGCCGTTCCGTACTTCCGACACGACGTAGGGTTTCATCAGCCACCCGCCGTTGGCCACGGCGGAGACGGCGGTCACGAGCTGCAGGGCCGTCACCCCGATCTCCTGACCGATGGCGATCGAGGCCAGCGACCGGCGCCCCCAATCCTTCGGCTCCTTGACGAGTCCGGCCGCTTCTCCGGGAAGATCAACTTCGCTCCGCTCTCCGAAGCCGAAGGCCTTGAGATAGCGGTAGACCCGCTCCTCCCCCAGCGCCATGGCGGTCTTGGCCGCCCCGATGTTGCTGGATTTCTGGATCACCTGGGCGAAGGTGATCCAGCCGGATTTCTCATGGTCGTGGATGACCGTGTTGGCCACCGTCATCTGGCCGTTTTCCCCGTAGACCATGGTGCCGGGCTCCATGACTTTTTCCTCCAGGGCCGCGGCCGCGACAAAGACCTTCATGGTGGAGCCGGGCTCATAGGCATCGGTCAGGGCGCGGTTCCGCCAGCGGTCGGGGGTAATGCTTTTGACCGCGTTCGGATCGAACTTGGGACTCATGGCCAGGGCCAGGATCGCGCCGGTGCGCGGCTCCATGACGATCGCGATCCCCCCCTTGGCCTTGGTCGCGGCGACCGCCTCGTCCAGCTCTTTCTCGGTGATGTACTGGATCACCTCGTCGATCGTCAGCATGACATTGTGTCCGAGCGCCGGCGCCTGCTCGTTGAGCCCCTTGGGGAAGACCGTGCGCCCCAGGGCATCACGCTGCAGCACCACCATCTGCTTGCCGCCCCTGAGATACGACTCGTACCGGCGCTCGACGCCCTCCAGTCCCTGCCCGTCCATCCCCGTAAAGCCGAGCACGTGAGCCAGCAGCGGCCCCTTGGGATAGAAGCGCCGCCCCTCCAGCACCGTGCCGATGCCCTCCAGCGACAGGCGCTCCAGGCTCCGGCCCTGCTCGGGATCCACCTTGCGGGCGATCCAGACGAAGCTCCGTTCCTGCTTGAGCTTCTTCTCGATCTCGTCGGCCCGGACGTGGAGCACGCGGGCCAGATCGCGCGCCACGCCGGAGGGGTTCTCCAGCGAGGTCGGCACGCCGAACACCGACGGCACGTCCATGTTGATCGCCAGAACCTTCCCCTGCCGGTCGTAGATGCCCCCGCGCCCTCCTTCGACCGTGACGGTCTTGCGGTGCTGGCGGTCCGCCCTGGCCGTCAGCTCTTCCGCCTGCAATACCTGTAAACTGAACAGCCGGAACAGCACCACGACGAACCCGAGCATCAACAAGAAGGCGACGACGATCCGGCGACCGCGATGGGGGTCCTTCGCCGTCACGGCATGTTCCCCGCCACGTCGTTCTTGGCCAGCCGGATCTCCGGCACGGCCGGGCCTCTCCCGGCGGGAACCTCCGGCTTCGCCCGCACGAGCACGACCTGCCCGGGCTTGGGCGGCATCATCTCCAGTTTCTCGGCGGCGGCCCGCGCAATGCGCTCCGGGGCGGTCAGCGCCGAGACCTTCACGCGCAGTTCGTCGCGCTCCCGCTGCAGGACCACCTTTCTTTCCTTCAGCCGCTCGATGTGGTAGCCCGCCCGCACGATCTCGTTCCGCTCCCACACGTAGAGCAGCAGCAGGGCAACCCCGACGATCATAGCCACGGTTTTCATAGGCCCCTCCATACCAAGCTTGCTAGAGCCCGGCGCTTCGATCAGATGCGAGCGGATGGTTCCTTTGCCGCCAGTGTTCTTTCTCCATCACATGCGGGCGCA
>CAZKHY010000037.1:0-11903 GCA_964552455.1 uncultured Nitrospira sp. | reverse complement strand
GCGAGCGGATGGTTCCTTTGCCGCCAGTGTTCTTTCTCCATCACATGCGGGCGCACAGTCGCTTCGCTTAAATTTCTCCTTGCGACGGAGCTTTTGCGAGCGCCAGGACGGCGTCTTCCTCGTCCGACGCCAGCCACCCGCCCGCCGGCGCGAGGCAGCCTCGGACCGTTTGCTCCAATTGATCGAGCCCGAACGGCTTGTTCACCACATCCGCCACGCCCAGTTCATGCGCCCTTGTCAGCACGGCCTCGTTCCAGGAGCCGCTCATCATCAGGACCTTGCCCGCGAACCGTCCGGCGCGAAGCCGACAGAGCACGTCGATCCCGTTCATGTGCGGCATCTCGACGTCCAGCAGGATGAGCTGCGGCCGCTCGTGTTCGGCCATGGCCAGGGCCTCCATGCCGTTGCGCGCCGTACAGGCCCGGTAGCCCAGCAGGTCCAGGAACTCCGCATAGAGCAACCGCAGTTGGGGCTCGTCGTCGACGATCAGGACAGTGCTCATGATGGTCTCCTCATGGAATACCGCTCCGCCACGCGCAGCTTGGCGCTGCGGGCGCGCGGGTTGTCCCGCCGCTCCTGTTCCGTGGGCACTTGCGGCTTTTTGGTGAGTACAACCAGACAAGGATCCGGACCTTGCGACAGGGCACGCAGGGTCCGCTTGACGATGCGATCTTCAAGCGAATGGAACGAGACTGCACAGAGACGCCCCCCCGGAGCCAGCACGTCGGCCGCGGCCCGCAGGGACTCGTCCAGCCCCTCAAGTTCGCGGTTCACGGCGATCCGGAGGGCCTGGAACGTCCGCGTGGCACAGTGCAGGCGCCCGTGGCGGTACGGAGGCGGGACCGCAGCGCGTATCACGGACGCCAGTTCGAGGGTGGTCCGGAGCGGGCGCGCCTCGCGCGCCCGCACGATCGCGCGGGCGATGCGGCGGGAATACCGTTCTTCACCGTAGCGATAAATCAGGTCCGCCAGCTCCGACTCGGGAAGCCGGTTCAGCAGATCGGCCGCGGTCGGCCCGCCGCTTCGATCCATGCGCATGTCGAGCGGCCCATCGGCGAGAAAACTGAAGCCTCGCTCTGGCTGGTCCAGTTGAGCCGACGACACCCCAAGATCAAAGACCACGCCGTCAACCTCCGAGACGCCCACCGATGTCATGTGTTGCCTGAGTTCGTGAAAATGCCCCCGAATGAACCGCACGCGGCCGCCGTAGGATTTGAGACGATCGCGCGCCGCATCAATCGCCGCTTCGTCTCGATCGATCCCGATCAAAATTCCGTCGGGTGCGCTGGCCTCAAGCACGCGAGCGGCCAGCCCCCCTTGCCCGAGCGTACAGTCCACGTACCGCCCTCCTGGCCGGCAAGCCAGCCAAAAGAGAATCTCGTTGACCAACACGGGGATATGAGGTTGATCGCCATTTTTTTCATCTAAACCATTAACTCCCACTTTCTCCCACTTTCTTTCGTGCAGTATACATTTCAAAATGGACTTGTCAACAAAAATCTTTTGTTCTTAATGAGATATGAAATTTTAAAGATATCCACAGGTCGGTGGGGTCGAGACACACAATCCCTGGGCATCATTCGATGGCCTGACGGCCTGATCTGCCCCTCATTATTTATGGAACGAAGATTTACCGGCTGAAGCCTGGCAAGACAGGATGGCGAGTACTGAAGTATAGCCCCTATCGAAAGCAGTTTTCTGTGACGGTCGGAACGATTGTTGAGGGTTCGCATTTGCCGCTCACGTGTTGGCTAGCGGCCATTCACCTCATGTGCGCCTCCCAAAAGTGGATCAGTGCACACCAACTCCACCGACTGCTAGGCATCACCTATGAATCGGCGCGGTTCATGGCTCACCATACAAGGTACGCCATGGCAGAACGTTCTGCAACTGACAGGCTGGCGGGATCGTCAGCACGTTCCAACACGTCGGAGCGCACCGTTTTACTTCTCTCTCCTCAGGTAGCTGTCGATTAATAATGGTAGGCAGTTTGGAGCGACCATGAGCGTGGAGCGAAGCGGTTAGGGCGTTCCATTCGAGCCATGCTCGGAATGGAACGCCCTTCCTTGTAATTCTTGAAGCTGGGTGGAAGGGATGAGCCACGAGGGCGGAGCCGATAGCGGGAGCGAGATGCAAGAGAATAGAGAGGGTGCCCCTGCACCATCCCACTCATCCGGTGAGGTGCAGGGGCCAACAGCAGGGCATTAGGAGCTGAAAGACATCAACGCATCATCGGGCAGCTCGAGCGGCTCATCCCTTCGTCACCCCCGTCCATCTGTGGCCTGTATCACGTACAAACAAAAAGGCCGCCTGATCAGGCGGCCTTTTTGTTTCCCCTTACGGTACCGTTTTATCGTGCGCGGTCTGCGAGCACAGGGATTATCCCAACCACCCTCTCACTTTTTCAGCATCCGACTACGGATACAGCTTGTAGAGCATCCTCGGGAACGGAATGGTTTCGCGCACATGGTCCAGTCCGCAGACCCAGGCCACCACCCGTTCGATGCCCATCCCGAAGCCCGCATGGGGCACGGACCCGAACTTCCGCAGGTCCAGGTACCAACGGAACGCCTCTTCCGGCAACTTGTGCTCACGAATCCGCGTCAGCAGCCTGTCGTGCTCGTGGATGCGCTGCCCGCCGCCGATGATCTCGCCATACCCCTCCGGAGCCAGCACGTCCATGCACAGCGCCAGATCGGGACGAGCGGGATCGTTCTGCATGTAGAAGGCCTTGATCGCGGTGGGATAGCGGTGCACGATCACCGGGCGGTCGAATTCGTTCGACAGCAGCGTCTCCTCGTCGCCGCCGAAATCATCACCGAACTGGATCGGATTCCCCTTCTGCTGCAACCGCACCACCGCCTCCTCATAGGTGATGCGCGGGAAGGGCGCAGTCACCCGTTCCAGCTTGGCGACATCCCGCTCCAGCACGGCCAATTCGGTTTTGCGGGCGGACAGCACCCGCTCCACGATGTAACTCAGAAAGGCCTCGGCGAGATCCATCATGTCGGCCAGCTCGGCAAACGCGACCTCCGGCTCCACCATCCAAAACTCCATCAGATGCCGGCGCGTCTTGGATTTCTCCGCCCGGAAGGTCGGCCCGAAACAGTAGACCTTGCCGAACGCGGCGGCCGTGGCCTCGCTGTACAGTTGGCCGCTCTGCGTCAGGTAGGCCTTCTCGTCGAAATAGTCGGTCTGGAACAGCGTGGTGGTGCCTTCGCAGGCGTTGGGCGTGAAGATGGGCGCATCCACCAAAACGAACCCGCGCTCATCGAAGAAGTTGCGGCAGGCGCGGATGATCTCGTGCCTGATTCTGAGGACCGCGTGCTGGCGATTCGAGCGAAGCCAGAGGTGCCGCTGCTCCATCAGGAACCCGACGCCGTGCTCCTTGGGCTGGATCGGGAAGGGCTCGGCGACCTGGAGTACCTGGATGCGCGTCACCTCCAGCTCGTAGCCGCCCTGGGCTCGCGCCTCGGCCTTCAAATGACCGGTCAGGATCAGGGAGGATTCCTGGGTCAGCTTGGCCGACTCGGCGAACTGCTCCTCCCCCACCGTGCCTTTGCTCACGACCGCCTGGAGATCGCCGGTGCCGTCCCGCACCACCAGAAAATGGATCTTGCCGCTGCTGCGGCGGTGCCGCAGCCAGCCCCGGATCGTGACCTCCTGGCCGACATGGCGGGCGACGTCTTCGATGTATATGACCGGCATGATCGCGTCTGATCCCGGTTGGTCCGGCAGGATTGCAGCCTAGCTGATTCCCGCGTGGCTTTTCAAGGGCGCCGGTGCCGGCGTCGCGCCGTTCGGAAGGCTTGATTCGGTTGACAATTGGCGGCAGCGGCAGGAGAATCCGGCAAGGAGCAGGATCGATGAAACGAGCATCCAATCAACTGGTGAAACCGGTGCGGCAGGTCCTCTTCCTCCTGCTGATTGCGGCGGCCATGGAGGCGGGTCTCGCGCTATCCTCTGCCCCTGCGTCGGCCGCGCCGCCTCTCTACTGGTGTCCCGACAGGACTCCGGACCGGCAATATAGCGCCACCCCCTCGCCCGGCTGCACCCCGCTGGTCGAGAAGCGGGAGAAGAAAGAGGAACCGGCCAAGCCTCGCCGGGAGCTCAAGGTCGAGAACATCGAGAGCGAGGTCAATGGGTTCCTCCGCCGGTACCGCGAATTTCTGGCTTGCTGCCGGACGGACCTGACCGCGCTGAACGACCTTGACGAGCTCGGGGACCAGGTCGCGGACCTCCTCGAACTGGCCCAGACCGGCCTCTTCAGCGAGCAGATGAAGCTGCGCGGCTTCATGCTGAGCCAGTGGATTCCCCCCGTCGCGCAGGCCCGCGGTCAGTTGCGCTCGCTCAGAAAGGAACTGGAGAAGATCGTGGGGTCCCAGGAAAAACTCGGCGAGCTTGACTACGAAACAGCGGGCCGGGTTCGGCGGGATCTTCAGGAACAGGAAGCCGGGATCGAGAAGGGGTTCCGCCCCACCCTGCCGCCGCAATCGGCGCCGACCGGGAAGGACATCGGCTACGATCCGATTCGCCCTCGCCTGGGGGACCCTCTCCGCGAGACCATGGGCATGCCCAAGACCACTCTGCCCACCAACCGCCTCGGTCCCGATGAGGTGACCAACGCCGTGGTGCCCAACAGCACGCTACCAAGCCGCATCGGCGCCGGGCCGGCCACCGACAGCGGCGGGCTCCCCATCACCACGATACCGGTCCGCCCCGCCAACCAGACAGGGGGGGACGAGACAGCAGGCATGCCCAACAGCACCTTGCCCGCCCGCATCGGTCCCGATTCGGTCCCCGACGCCACGTTGCCCAACAGCACCTTGCGCAACGCCACCGGCTTCGAGCTCGGAACGACACAGGCGCCTCTTCCCGGCTCAACCCTGCCCAGCCGGGCTGGCCCCAACGTCGGCGAGTCCACCCTCAACAGCGGCCGGTGAGGGAGTCGGCCCTTCGCTGAAACCACGGACAGGCCCTTCCAATTCTTTTTATGACGCTGCTTGTAGGGGAGGCAGCGAAGTCCAGGTTTCTCCCCCGTCCCGGCTGCGGTAGAGCCCGCTCCCGTTCGTGCCCACGTACCAGACCCTGGGATCGACCTGGCTCTGAGCCAGAGAGCGGATGTTGAGGGTCGCCAATCCGTTGTTCATGGCCTTCCACGTGGCTCCCCCGTCCTGGCTCCTGTGCACTCCCTCCCGGCTGGCCACGTAGAGCGTCTCCGGACGGGACCGGTCCAGGAGCATCGCGCTGATCATCTGATCGGGGAGCGACTGGGCGATGCGGGTCCAGGACTTGGCCTGGTCCGTCGATTTATAGATCCCGTTCAAGGTAGCCGCGTAGATCGTGTCGGGGACGTTGGGGTCCACCTGCATCACGGTCACGCCGAGCGCGCGGGAAGACTTCAGCACGTCCGGCGGCACCAGGCCGTTGTTGGCCTTTTCCCAATACTGCCCGCGGTTCACGGTCTTGTAGACGCCCCCGCTCGTCCCCGCATACATGATCGCGGATCTCGTGGGGTCCAGCGCCAGCGTCACCACCATGAGCACTTCCTTCATGCCCTCCATCCGCTTCTGCCACTGGTCCCCGCCGTTCTGCGTCTCGAAGATCCCCATCGTGGTGGCCGCGAACAGATGGCTGCTCTCGGCCGGATCGAATACGAACTGGTTGACCACCGACGTGATCGTCACATCCTCCAGCCCCGCCCGCAGCGACACCCACCGCTGCCCCCCGTCGTAGCTCTTGAAGACCGCGTCCCCCTTCGTCCCCGCGTAGACCGTCGCGGGATAGGTGGGATCGACGGCCATCGAGATCACGCGCGAGTGGGTCATCCCCCTGGAGAGGTTCTCCCAGGTCTCCCCCCCGTTGCGCGTCTTGTAGATGTAGTCGTTGGTCGCGATGTAGAGGATGTTGGGGTTGGCGGGGTGCAGGGCGATGACCACGATGGCGTCGCTCCGGCCGCATCCGGTCGTGAGAAACGCCAGGAGGAGAGCACCCAGCGCCAAGAGCGGGACCGAACCACGCTTCACGCTTCAGGCCTCACGGGCACGCTCCCGCGCCGGACTCAGCGGTAGTTGATGAACTGCAGATCAATCCCGAAGTCCTTCTGCTTGAGGAACGCGATCACGGCCTGCAGCTCGTCCTTGCTCTTGCTCTGGACGCGGACCTGCTCCCCTTGAATCTGCGGCTGCACTTTGAACTTCCCGTCGCGGATCGCCTGGCTGATCAGCTTGGCTTTGTCGGCGGCGATGCCGCTCTGCACCGTGATCGTCTGCCGCACCGTCCCGCCCAGCGCCTCCTCCACGGCCCCGTAGGTCAGGGCTTTGAGCGACACGTTGCGCTTGACGAACTTGGCCTTCAGGATTTCCAGCACCGCCTTGAGCTTGTATTCATCGTCCGAGACGACGACCAGCTCTTTCTCCTTCTCTTTCAGCGTGAGCTCGGTCTTGGAGTCCTTGAAGTCGAACCGCTGCTTGATCTCCTTCAGGGTCTGATCGACCGCGTTCTTCACTTCCTGCATGTTGACCTGCGAGACCACGTCGAACGAACTCTGATCAGCCATGATACCCCCTTCAGCTTTCAGCGGTCAGTTTTCAGCCTTCAGCCAATGAATCCAGATCGAGCTGATGGCTGACAGCAAAGAGCTGACAGCTTCCTTTTCAGCAACACCGATCAATCGTAATCGTGAGGCCTTCGCGCCTGGCAGACGCGCCTCCCCCCAGAGGCGCCGCGTCCGTACCGAAGACCACTTCGCTCGACGTGAACGGCCGGCCCCGAACGAGATAACCGTACCATTGTCTGGTGCTGTCCGCCAGCACGACGAGCGCCAGGAGCGCCACGCCTCCGACCAGGGCCGCGTCCAGGTACAGGGCGAAGGCCTGTCCGGAATCACCGGCCGCGGAGGCCTTGTTCAGGAACAGCCTCAACAGTTCATAGGAGCCGGTGAGCGTGATAGCGCCCACGAACAGCATGGGGCCGACCGTGATCCACAAGTACTGCGCCTTGCGCATCTTGATCAACACCGTGGTCCCGATGCAGAGGGCCAGCGTGCCGAGCAGTTGGTTCGCGGCCCCGAACATGGGCCAGATCGTGGAGATGCTCCCGGTCCCGATCAGGTAGCCCCAGGCTCCCACGACGGCGGCGCTGCTGGCGATCACGCCCGGCCACCAGGCGAACCGGCGCAGCGGGGGATAGACGCGCCCGCCCATTTCCTGGACCAGATAGCGCGCGACGCGCGTGCCCGCGTCGATCGTCGTCAGGATGAACAGGGCCTCGAACAGCAGCGCGAACTGATACCAATAGGCCATCAGGTGCGCCATGCCCGGGAGCCCGGCAAAGATCGAGGCCATGCCGACGGCCAGCGACACGGCCCCGCCGGGGCGGCCCGCCACTTCCACTTCCACCAACCGGGACAGCTCCGCGAGCCGCTCCGTCGGGAACCCCATCGCGGCCAGCGCATCGGCCGACAAGAGGGTGTTGATGGCCAGATAGTCGCCGGGGATCAGGACGGAGGCGGCGATCAGCGCCATGACGCCCACGAAGCTTTCCATCAGCATGGCCCCGTAGCCGACGACCGCGTAGGACTCCCGCGCGATCATCTTGGGGGTCGTGCCGGAGGCCACCAGCGCATGGAAGCCGGAGATCGCCCCGCAGGCGATCGTGATAAACAGGAAGGGGAAGAGGGTGCCGGGGATGATCGGGCCGCCGCCGTGCACGAAGGCGGTCACCCGCGGCATCTCGATCGTCGGCGCCATCGCGATGACTCCCGCCCCCAGCAGCAGGACCACGCCGATCTTCATGAAGGTCGAGAGGTAGCCGCGCGGGTCCAGCAACATCCAGCCGGGCAGGATGGAAGCCAGGAACCCGTAGCCGGCCAGCAGCCAGACCAGGGTGGGCCGCTCGAAATGAAACCAGACGGCGAAGTCGGACTGGGCGACGATCCGACCGGCCGCGACCGCCAGCAGGAGCAGGACCACCCCCAGCAGCGTCATCTCGCCGACCCGGCCGGGACGGAACTTTTGCAGATAGAACCCCATCAGGAACCCGATCGGAACCGTCATGGCGATCGTGAAGGTCCCCCAGGCGTTCCGGTACAGGGCGTTGACCACGGCCAGCCCCAGACCGGCCAGCGCCACCACCACGATGAACAGGACCGCCACCGCGGTCGTCGTGCCGGTGATCACCCCGACCTCGTCCCGTGCGATCTCCGGCAGAGACCGGCCGTTGCGTCTCATGGAGGACACGAGAATGATGAAGTCCTGGACCGCCCCGGCCAGGACCGCCCCGATCACCAGCCAGAGGAACCCGGGGAGAAAACCGAACTGGGCGGCCAGCACGGGCCCCAGCAGGGGCCCCGCTCCCGCAATCGCCGCGAAGTGGTGGCCGAAGAGCACGTACTTGTTCGCGGGGTAGAAATTCTTGCCGTCCTGCAGCCGGTGCGCCGGGGTCACGCGCTGATCGTCCAGCTCGACCACGCGGCGCGCCAGGAAACGGCAATAAAACCGGAAGGCCAGGACGTAGAAGCAGGCGGCGGCCACCACCAGCCAGAGGCCGTTGACCTTTTCGCCGGGATTGAACAGGCCCGTGACGAAGCCGAAAGCCACGGCGCAAACGACCGCCGGCAAGACCCACAAGAACGTCAGTCCGGATCGCATAGCGTGACGTATCCTAACAAGCTGCTGCAGCCCTGTAAATGGAAGGCGGAACCGGCGGGCGACAACTGAAGGAACGCAGAATCAGGTGCGGACGGCCGCGGACTCCAGGACCTGCTGGAAGGCCGTGAGGAACCCGTCGATCTCCTGCTGGCTCAAGGGGCCCATGTGGGCCACGCGGAAGATCTTGGATTCGAACGGACCGAGACCCGGATGGATCAGATAGCCCCGTTCCTTGAGACGATCGTGCAGGGATTGATAGGTCACCCCGGCGGGCAGATGATAGGCCGTGAGGCTGTTGGACTGGAACTCTTCCGGCAGGACGGGTTTCAGCCCCAACGCGCTCATCTTGTGGCGGATGGCCGTCGCGGCTTTCCTGTACCGCTGGGCGCGGTTGGCGACCCCCTCCTCCAGCAGTTCGGTCAGGGCTTCGTCGAAGGCGACGTAGACTTGCGCCGCCGGCGTGAAGGGAATGCTCCCCTTCTCTTCGGACTCGTAATAGTGGGGAAGGTGCAGGTACCAGGACCGCTTGGGATACCCCTTCATCCGCTCCATGAAGCCCTTGCGCACCAGCACGAAGGAGACACCCGGCACCCCTTGGATGCACTCCTGCGGCGCCCCGGCCACCATGTAGAGATGCGAGCCGGCGACGTCCAGGGCTTCTCCGCCCAACCCGCTCACGGAGTCCACGATGAAGACGCGATTCTGACTGTCCACGACTTCCGCAATTTCCTTGACCGGATTGATCAGCCCGGTCGTCGTCTCGTGATGCACCATCGCCACCGCATAGACTTCGGGGTGCTGCCGGAGCGCCAGCCGCAGTTTTTCCGGATCGGGCCTCGTGCCCCAGTCCAGCTTGAATTCCGCCACACCCAACCGGTGCACGCCGATGATGGAGGCCATCTGCTCGCCGTAGAGGCCGTTGTTGATGACCAGCACCCGCTTGCCATGCGGCAGACAGGAAAGCATGGCCGCTTCGATGGCCGCGCTTCCGGAGCCGGTCAGAACCACCGCCGTATAGTCCGCCTCGGCCCCCGGCACGAAAGCTTTGAGGAGCTTCTCCCGGATACCGTGCAAAAGGGCTGCAAACTCCCGCTCCCCGTGATCGATCGCAGGCCGCTGCAATGCTGCGTTCACGCGCGCCGAGACGGTCATCGCCCGATTCAAAAGAATCATGAATTGCCCCCCCGTTTATCGTGAAGCGTGACTCGTTATTCGTCGCTCGTATCTCGTGAAGCGTATCTCGTCCTCCTGTTTCAGACGCTTCACGCTTCACGAACGACGCTATTCAAGCGCCTGTTTGAACCGCTGGGCGATAAGGGCTGGCTCAAGCGGCACCCAGCCCACATCCTCCGCCTGCTCCGTGACTTTGACCAGCAGGAAGCTGGGCCCGTCCTTGCCCAGCATGTCCTTGAACTCGTAGGCCAGATCCTCGCGCTCCCGCACCCGCTCCACGTGGACATAGCCGGCGGCCTTGGCCACCTGATCCAGCCGCACCACCTGCGAATAGCTGGGTTGGTTGCCGCTGCTCCCGTAGACCTCGTTGTCCAGCACCACGTGGAGGAAGTTCTTGGGCTTCAGGGCGCCGAC
This sequence comes from uncultured Nitrospira sp., assembly GCA_964552455.1. GTDB lineage: Bacteria > Nitrospirota > Nitrospiria > Nitrospirales > Nitrospiraceae > VGXG01. The sequence goes on along the minus strand of CAZKHY010000037.1, from coordinate 1,665 downwards.
CGTGGCCAGCGTCCCCATCCCCATCAGCACGTTGCCGTCCCCGTCCAGCACGACCACCTTTTTGTCCGGCTTCGCGAGCGCCACGCCCAGCCCGATCGCGGCCGCCATGCCCATGGACCCGAGCATGTAGAAGTGCGTCGGACGGTCCACGATCTTGAACGCCTCCCGCGAAGGAAACCCGTTGCAGATGACGACCGGTTGGTCGCCCGGAACCAGTTCCAGCAGGGTCTGGATCGCGCGCGCCCGACTCTGGATCGTGCCTTCTTCCGGCCTCACTCTTTCCTTCACTCCTAAGCTGACAAGTGGCAAGCGAGCAAGCTGACAAGTATCTCCTTCTGCCCTACCCTTCACGGCTCACTTTTCACTGTTCACCCTTCATTACGGTTGAAGTCCCCTGACGACCCCGGGCTTGAGCAGCAGCGCGACCGGAATCCGTTCCTTCATGAAGGTCTGCGCCACCCACTTGAGATCTTCCTGCGCGGTCGGCTCCGACAGGGTCCGGTGGGGAATGCGGACGGTGTCCAGGATCTGCGCGAGGGTCTGGCCCATGACGAGATGCTCGGGCGCATCCCGGCCTTCGAAGCCCCGCCAAGAGACGAGCAGCAGGCAGGGCTGCCGATAGAGCAGGTTCAAGGAGGCGAGGGTGTTGAGGGACGTCCCCAGCCCCGCATTCTGCATCAGGACCGCCGGGACCTTGCCCCCCATGTAGGCGCCGGCCGCCATCGCCACCGCTTCGTCCTCCCGCACCGCCGGCTGGTAGAGCCGTCGCTCCATCAACGTGGCAATGATCCCCGCCAGGATGGAGTCCGGCACGCCGGTGAAGAAGTCGAATCCGATGTCCTGCAGGGCCTGGACGAAATCCTCGCTCTCGATCATGGTCTGTGCCCGTCCCTTCCCGCCCACGGACCCCGCGCAAGAGAGCCGACGCGCAACGGTCGTTTGCCAAGCGGTTCGCATTATAGCGAAGGGGGAAAAAGATTCACAAGGCACAAGGATCGGCCGGTTGCCTTCATGCGGCGATCATGCTAGGTTGTGGCCCTGGCCATCGCGAGCATCCCATGACCCCCAAGCATCCACGGCAATTCGTGACCGGCTTGCTCCTTGCCCTCGGCTGCTGCCTCCCGCTCGCCGGTCCATCGCTCACCGCCGCCAGCACCATGATAAACGACCCCAAGGGCTTCCATGGCATCCAGTGGGGCTCCTCCCTGGCGAAGGTGCCGGACCTGCAACTGACCAACTCGTCCGAGGAACACATCCAGGAGTACGAACTCAAGCAGGGCCCGCTGCCCTTGGGCGAGGCCAAAGTCGATTACATGAAGTTCCTTGCCTATGACGGGGAATTCGCCCGAGTGGCCATCCGCTACAGGGGGAAAAAGACCCACGAGCAGGTGCTGGCGTACCTGCAAACGCAATATGGGCCGATCGACCGGACTCCCGGTTCGATGATGCGCGGACTCAACCAGCAGTTCAACTGGCGCGGGACCGACACCGAGATCAACGTGACCTACGAGGCCAGGGGTGAGCGAGGCTTCATCTTCGTGGACAGCCGCAACCTGGCCCCCAAGTTCAACGAATTCCTGCCGATCGCCGATCCCGATCAACCTCCCTCGCAGCCCTCCCCGTCCTTCCCCCTTCCCACGTCCTCCGGCCGGCTCTAGCTCATGG
>CAZKHY010000036.1:23820-26690 GCA_964552455.1 uncultured Nitrospira sp. | reverse complement strand
TGGAAGGCCCGACGCCGATCTCGGCGCTGATCCACGCCGCCACGATGGTGACCGCCGGGGTCTTCATGGTGGCGAGGCTGGCGCCGCTCTACAACCTGTCGCCGGCCGCCATGGACGTGGTGGCGGCGACCGGCGCCCTCACGATGGTGCTGGGAGCCACCATCGCCCTGACCCAGACCGACATCAAGCGCGTGGTGGCCTACTCGACCGTGAGCCAGCTCGGCTACATGGTCATGGCCTGCGGCCTGGGTGCCTACACGGCCGGGATCTACCATCTGCTGACCCACGGCGCCTTCAAGGCCCTGCTGTTCCTGGGCTGCGGATCGGTGATCATCGCGCTGCACCACGAGCAGGACATGCGCCGCATGGGCGGGCTCAAGGACAAGCTGCCGGTCACTTACTGGACCTTCGTGATCGGCTCGCTGGCCCTGGCGGGGTTCCCGCTGACGTCCGGCTTCTTCAGCAAGGATGAGATCCTGGTCGGCGCCTGGTCGGCCGGCGGCCTGGGCCAGGCCTTGGCCGTGGCCGGGCTCCTCACGGCTTTGCTGACCGCCTTCTACAGTTTCCGCCTCGTCTTCGTGACTTTTTGGGGAGAATCTCATGTCGATCCCCACCAGGCAGGCCACGTGCACGAGCCCTCCAGGACCATGACCGTCCCGCTCGTGATCCTGGCCATGCTCGCCGTCGTCACCGGCTATCTGGGCATCCCGGAATTCATTGCGCCGGCGCTGCCGGGCCCGGCCGGGGCCGAAGCCCATCATGGAGGGCCGGCCGCCTACGGGATCATGGCCCTCGCAACCCTGTTGGGGCTGAGCGGGATCGCGGCGGCCTACGTCGTCTATGTCCAATCGCCCGGTTTGCCGGACCGGCTGGCCCTTCGTTGGCGGCAGGCCTACCGCCTCTCCCTGAACAAGTGGTACGTGGACGAAGCCTACGACGCCACGGTGGTCCGCCCGACCTTCCGGCTGGCCGATCGGCTCTGGAAATCGGTGGACGTGGCGGTGATCGACGGAGCCGTCAACGGCGTCGCACGCGGCATCGCCTGGTGCGGGTGGCTGTTGCGGTTCTTGCAGAGCGGCCAGACCCAGCACTATGCGCTGGGCATGGCCCTGGGGGCTGTGCTCATTTTAAGTGCGTATCTGTTGTTTTAACAATGTCCGTAAAGTCAAAAAGTCTGAAAGTCATCAAGTCATCATGAAACGCAGAGTGAGCCAGAGACTTTCGACTTTACGGCCTTACGACTTTAAGACTGAACGATGAGCGACGTGAGCATGAACAGCGTCGGATTCCCCTGGCTGACCGCCGTCGTCTTCCTGCCGCTGGCCGGAACCATCGTGCTGCTCTTTCTCAAGGAGACAGCCGTCCGGTGGGCCGCGCTGGGGATCGCGCTGGCGGATTTCCTTCTGTCGCTGCCCCTCTGGGTCCTCTTCGACCCTTCCACCCCCCGCATGCAGTTTGCCGAGCAAGTGGCCTGGATCGCCTCCCCGCCGATCAACTACAGCGTCGGCGTGGACGGCATCAGCCTCCCGTTGATCCTCCTGACCACCTTCCTCACGCCGCTCTGCGTGCTGGTGTCCTGGACCGCGATCCAGACGCGCGTCAAATCCTTCATGGCCTGCCTGTTGCTCATGGAGACCGCCATGCTGGGAGTCTTCGTGGCGCTGGACTTCGTCCTCTTCTACGTGTTCTGGGAGGCCATGCTGATCCCGATGTACCTGCTGATCGGGGTCTGGGGCGGACCCAACCGGGTCTACGCCGCGGTGAAGTTCTTCCTCTACACGCTGGTCGGCAGCGTGCTGCTCCTGGTGGCCATCCTGGTGCTGTTTTTCCAGGGCGGCCAGACGTTCGACATCCTCTTGCTGGGCCGGGTGGACTATGCCCCGTCGCTCCAGTTCTGGCTCTTCCTGGCCTTCTTCGCCGCCTTCGCCGTGAAGGTCCCCATGTTTCCCTTTCACACCTGGCTGCCAGACGCCCACGTGGAGGCCCCGACGGCCGGCAGCGTGATTCTGGCCAGCGTGCTGTTGAAGATGGGCGCCTACGGTTTTCTCCGCTTCGCGCTCCCGATGCTGCCAGACGCGGCCGAGACTTTCACGCCGATGATGGTCGGCCTCTCGCTGACCGCCATCCTCTACGGGGCTTACATGGCCCTGGCCCAGGCCGACCTCAAGAAGCTGATCGCCTACTCCAGCGTGAGTCACATGGGCTTCGTGACCCTGGGCATCTTCGCGCTGAACGCCCAGGGCATCGAAGGGGCGATGATGCAGATGATCAACCACGGCATCACGACCGGGGCCCTCTTCCTCTGCGTCGGGATCATCTACGAACGGACGCACAGCCGCCGGATCGCGGACAACGCCGGGCTTGCCGGGCCGATGCCCCGCTACGCGACTCTGCTGGTCATCTTCGCGCTCTCGTCGCTGGGGCTGCCCGGCACGAACAGCTTCGTGGGGGAGTTTCTGGTCCTGGTCGGCGCGTTCATCTGGAGCAAACCGGTCGCGGCCGTTGCGGCCCTGGGCATCATCCTGGCCGCGGCCTACCTGCTCTGGATGGTCCAGCGCGTCGCGTTCGGCGTGCCGGTCGAGCAGACCGCGTCCAAACTCATCGACCTCAACCAACGCGAGCTGGCGCTGCTGGCTCCGCTGGTCGTGCTCGTCTTCTGGATCGGCCTGTTCCCGAATCCGCTGCTCGCCTCCATGCATGCCAGCGTGAACCACCTGGTCGAACATCTGGACGAAGAGGACGCCGCCGTCGCCAGCCGCGTCGAGCCGAACGGCGCGGGCGACCCGTCCTTCGTCGCCCGTCACGCGCCAACCGTGACGGGAGCGCGACCGGCGAACGACCCGGCACCTCACGAATGACGGATGACGGAT
>CAZKHY010000036.1:0-23720 GCA_964552455.1 uncultured Nitrospira sp. | reverse complement strand
ATGACGGATGACGGATAACGCATGACGCTTCCGTTCGCTGACATACTGGCTATCCTTCCCGAACTGGTCGTGGTGGCGGCTGCCTGCCTCGTGCTGGCACTGGACCCGATCACGCCGGCCTCGCGCAAGGAATGGCTGGCCTGGCTGAGCCTGGCCGCCCTGATCCTCTGCGTCGGTCTCACGGCCCGGCAGCTTGACGAGCGGGCGATGGCTTTCAGCGACCTGGTCATCATCGACCCCTACGCCTGCTTCTGGAAGCTCCTGCTCTACGGCATCAGCGGGCTCACCATCCTGATGTCGCTGGCGTACCTGAAGGAGGAGAAGATCCACCTGGCCGAGTACTACGGCTTCCTGCTCCTGTCCCTTTCCGGCATGATGGTCATGGTCTCGGCCGCCGATTTGCTGACGATCTATCTGGGCACCGAGCTCATGTCCTTGTCCCTGTACGTGCTGGCCGGCTTCAAGCGCGCCGAAGGGCGCTCGCTGGAGGCCTCCGCCAAGTACTTCGTGCTGGGGGCCTTCTCCTCCGGCATCCTGCTCTACGGCATCTCGCTCCTGTACGGCGTGGCCGGCAGCACCCGCCTCTCGGCCATCGCCGCGTCGGTCAACGGCCGCGGGCTGGACGATCCGGCCCTGCTGCTGGCGATGATCCTCCTCGTGGTCGGGTTCGGGTTCAAGATCGCCGTGGTGCCCTTTCACATGTGGACCCCGGACGTCTACGAGGGCTCGCCCACCTCCGTCACGGCCTTCATGGCGGTGGCGTCCAAGGCGGCCAGCTTCGGCGCGTTCCTGCGGGTCTTTCTGGAGGGGCTGGGCGGGCTCAAGGCCAACTGGCACGCCTTGTTCCTCGTGGTCTGCGTGGCCACGCTGATCCTGGGGAACGTGGTGGCCATCGTCCAGACCAACATCAAGCGGATGCTCGCCTATTCAAGCATCGCCCATGCCGGCTACGCGTTGATCGGGGCGGTGGTGGCGGGACAGGCGACGGCGGAGGGAGCGGTCCGATCGCTCGGCCTCTCCAGCGTCATGCTGTACCTGGCGGTCTACGCCTTCATGACGTTGGGGGCGTTCACGGTGGTGGCCATGCTCCGCAAGGGCGGCCTGGAAGGGGACGAGATCGAGGACTTCACCGGTCTGGCCAAACGGCAGCCGGTGGCGGCCTTCCTGATGCTGGTCTTCATGGTCTCCCTGGCCGGCATCCCGCCCACCGCCGGCTTCATCGGAAAGTTCTATTTGTTCATGGCCGCCGTCCAGGCCGGACTGGCCTGGCTGGCCGTGGTGGCCCTGTTGTTCGCCGCCGTCTCGGCCTACTATTACCTCCGGGTGGTGATGGTCATGTACATGAGGGAGCCGCAAGCCGCCGGGATCGAGCCTCGTCTGGCCGTCTCGCCGGTCACGACGGTGGTCCTCGCCTGCACGCTCGCCGGCGTGGTCCTCATCGGTCTCTATCCGGGCCCGCTCGTGGCCCTCGCCACCCAGGCGGTCCTGGCGCTGAAGTAACGCGCCGGAAGGCGCGTCGTCGCTCGTCAGTCGTCGTCCGTCGATCGCAGAAGGGCTGCCGTGAACCGGGCGCCTTCCGTTCTCCACGATCGACGGATGACGAATAACGAATGACGGTCTTTATGGCCTTCTTCCGACTGCTCCGCGAGGCCGCCTCCGACTTCCGGCGCCACGGCTGCACGAGCCTGGCCGCCTCCCTGGCCTTCTTCGCCCTGTTGTCCTTCTTTCCGATGATCTACCTCCTGCTCTACATCATCGGCTTCTTCGTGAGCCAGGATCGGATCGGCTACGAATTCCTCTTGAATTTCCTCCAGGGATTCCTGCCCACGCTGGGCGCGAACCTGGCGGAGGAGGTCAAGCGGGTGGCCGGCGAACAGATCGTGCGCTGGGTCATCTTCCTGGCGTTCGTCTGGTTCGGGATGCTGGTCTTCTACGAGGTGGATTACGCGATCAACGTCGTCTTCGAGTCGCCGCGCAAGCGGCACCCGCTGATCTCCACGGTGATGTCGGTCGCCTTGCTCGGGCTGGTGGAAGTGCTCATGATCCTGTCCTACCTGATCACCCAGACCCTCGGCCTGCTCGTCTCCTATGCGCCGCGCATCGGGGGCATCGACTTGGTTGCGATCGCGGCCCACAATTTTCTCCTGTCCTACGCGCTCCCGTTTGCCCTGGTACTGGTCGCCGTCACCTGCCTGTACCGGTACCTGCCGACGGAACGGCCCGCCTGGCGCGAGGCCGCCGTGGGAGGGCTCGTGCTGGCCCTCCTGTGGGAATTCACCAAGCACCTCTTCAGCACCTATGTGCAGCACCTGTCGATCTACAGCCGGATGTACGGCTCGCTGCTGGTCGTGGTGCTGTTCCTGCTGTGGGTCTATTATTCGGCGGCGCTGCTGCTGTTCGGAGCCGGGATCGTGCACCGGCTGCAGGCGAAGCGGTGAGGACGTTACCCGTTACTCGTGAATCGTGAAACGCAAGACTCTGGTTCCGACGATTAACGAATAACGGTTCACGGTTAACGTCTTCGAGTCAGCGCCGCAGGCCGCGGAGCTGGAGAAACCGGCTGATGCCGGAGCGGGTCACGAGCCCGACCAGCAGCCCGTCCTGCACGACCGCGAGGCGGCCCTGTCCCTGCCGCAGCATCTGCTCCAGCGCCGCGATGGCGGGGGTGACGGGCGCCACCTCCGAGTCGGGCCTGCGGGGTTGCATGATGTCCCGAACGGAGCGCCAGGGCCACAGGGACTGCGGCAAGGCCTGTACGTCCTCGACCGTCACCATCCCCAAGAGGCGCCCTTCTTCCCGCACGGGAAATCCCCCGAAGCCGTGCGGAAGGAAGTAGGTGGAGACCGCGGCTTCCACCGTCAGGTCCGGGGGAATCGTCACCACGTTGCGGACCATGAGATCCTCCACGGCCACCCGGGCCAGGGAGGCCCGGAGCGCCGCCTGCCGGCGGCTCCCTCTGGCCGCGGCAAACAAAAAGGCGCCGATCAGGACAATCCAGCCCCCGTTTGCCGCGAGCGGACCGGGAATGGCTCCCGTGACGGCCCCGGCCAGTAAGATCGCCCCCATCCCGCCCAGCACCAGGCCGAAGCCTTGTCCGGCCAGGGAGGCTTGTCTGGTGGCGCGGTTGAAATCCCCCGACCAGGCCCACAGGCCGGCCCTCAGCACCCGGCCCCCGTCGAGCGGGAAACCCGGGATGAGGTTGAACAGCCCGAGCTGGAGGTTCACGGATCCCAGCAGGATCCCGAGAGCCACGAGGCCCTGGCCCGCCTGCGTGACCGAAGCCATCCCCAACATCAGCCCCCCGAGCAGGAAGCTCACGATCGGCCCGGCGATGGCGATCAGGAACTCGGCCCGAGGGCCCGGCGGTTCCCGATGCATCTGGGCGACACCCCCGAAAACAAAGAGCGTGATCTGACCGATGGGAATCCGGTACCGTCTGGCCACCAGCGAATGGCCGAGCTCATGCAGCAGCACGGAACCGAAGAGGAGCAACGTCGCCACCCCGGCCATGAGCCAGTAGCGGGGGTGCGGTAAGCCGGGCAGCATATCCGGCAGATAGCCGGTGGCCAGGCTCCAGGTGACAAACGCGAACACCGCAAACCAGGACAGGTGGACCTTGATCGGGATGCCGAGGATGCGCCCGATCTGCCAATGAAGATTGCCCATGCCCTCATCCTAATCGGGCCGGCCCGATCCGTCAATCGCGGCCTCGATTCGCCGTCTCCGCTGACCCGGCGCGACAATTCCGGTATAATCCGCCCGATGACGCAGGAGGTGCCCCCTCCGACACAGGCATGCACAGGCACGCCGGAAGAAGGAGAGACGGGAGCAACCATGACCATCGGCAAGAAGATGCTCATTCTGGGAGCCCTGCTCCTCACCGCCGCCTGCGCCGGGCTGCCCACCGCGAGCCAGACGGGTGCCGTCCACGACGTGCTCATCAAGGAGGAGGAACTGGCTCCCCACGAACTGATCGTCCAGGCCGGGGATGAAATCCGGTGGATCAACCAGCGCACGGCTCCCGTCTGGGTGTATTTCTACAAGGACTCCCTGGACGAAGTCGTCTGCCAGCGGGGTTTTTCCTATTTCTGGGGGGTGGAAGAATTCGCGAAGATCGAGCCGACGCAGTCCGTGAGCGTGTGCTTCGCCCACGTGGACGCCATCAGCTACAGGGTCCAGCGTGAAGCGACCGTGATCAGAGGCTCTACGGCCGGCGAGGGCGGATCCGAAACGATCCCGGTCTCGATGCATGGGGCGATTCTGATCGAAGAAGGGCCGCCCCGCTAGTTCCCCGCCGCCTCGCGCCACCCGTCCCGCCTTCTCCTGCCGGTCAGTCCCGCACCTCCTGCCCGCTTCAACGTCCTTTCCGCCGGCTCGACCATTCCATATATCGCTCAAGAAAATCCGCCTCTCTGCCGACAAGAGCGTCAGACAGACGACGGTTCCCCATTGGCTCCTGCGCCGGACCCGACATGGGCGGCGACCCTATACAATCACCAACTGTGAGTGCGCGCCGACCGTCGGCGGCGCACTCTCATATGCACTAAGGAGGGTCCAATGGCGGATTCTGACGTCTCTCAAAGCTATGGGCGATGCTGCGTCAACCCGAAATTCTTCGATCGATTCTACGACATCTTTCTGAAGAGCCACCCGGCCATCGCGCCGATGTTTCAGAACACGAACTTCGGCAAGCAAAAAGCACTCCTCCGGTCGGGGCTCTCCATGATGCTGATGCACACCGACGGCAAACCGTTCGGAACGCAAGCCATGGATCGGATCGGAGAGAGCCACGGCAAAAAGAAGATGAACATCGACCCCTCGCTCTATCAATACTGGATCGACAGCCTGGTGACGGCCGTCAAGGAATGTGATCCGGAATTCAATCAGGCGCTCGAAGCCAGCTGGCGCAAAGTTCTGCGCAACGGCGTGGATTACATCGTCGCAGGCGGCACAAAGGTCGCCGGAGCCGCCTGATGGACCACCCCCGGCGGTCCGGCGCCGGGGAATGAATCACCGCAACCATCGCGCCACCCGCCCCTAAAACCATCGACCGGGGGCGGGGCGGTGCCATTCCCCCCCTCCTTCGGATATACTGATCCCATGCGAAGGGGGATGGCGGGTCTCATCGTCTGGGCATGTGTGTGTACGACGGCCAGCGTTGTCGGGGCCGGATCGGAGCAAGTCATCCGATCCGGCCCTTCAACCTGCAAGGCCATCGCTCTCACCTTCGACCTGTGCCCCGTGCGCAACGGCGCGGGGTACGATGCCCCCTTGATCGAGACGCTCCTCGCCCGCCACATTCCGGCCACCTTCTTCCTGTCCGGCCGCTGGGCGGAGAAGCACGAGGCCGAAGTCCGGACGTTGCTGGCCGTCCCCTACTTCGAGATCGGCACCCACGGCCAGGCCCACGCCCACCTGCCCCTGCTGGACGACGACCGCCAGCGGACCGAGATTCAGGAGGCGGTGGCGCTCCTCGAAGCGCGTTACGGGCGCCACGCGGCGCTGTTCAGACCGCCCTACGGCGAGTACAACGACGCCACGGTGCGGATCGCGCAAGCCTTGGGCCTCCGGTTCATCCTGTGGAACGTCGTTTCGGGCGACCCGGACCCTTCCCTTCCGCTGACCCGGATGGTCGAGCGGATCACGGCCGCCACCCGCAACGGCAGCGTGATCGTCTTCCACGCCAACGGCAAGGGCCGGCACACCAAAGAAGCGGTGGAAGTCCTCTATCAGGACCTGGTGCTCGACCGAGGGCTTCAACCGGTCACCGTCTCCACGCTCTTGGATCACTGTCAGGCAGGACCGCCTCATGACCCCATCCGCTCCATCCATTAGACCCTACCGAACGGACGATCGAGCGGCCGTGATCCGCATGCTGGCCGACTCGGAGCCCTGGAAGACGTTGGGCTACGGAACGGCGGATTGGGAGCGACTGTTCACGTCGCCGCTGCACGACCGGGAGGGTTTCGTCATCGAAGCGGCCGGCGCCGTCGCCGGTCTGGCGCTGCTCCGCCCCCGTTTCCTGCTGGGCGACTATCTGGAATTGCTCGTCATCGCTCCCCAGACGCAGGGGAAGGGCTTCGGCGGGCTTCTGTTGGCCCATCTGGAGCAGTTGGTCTTCGCACGAACCAAGAACCTCTTCGTCTGCGTGTCCGACTTCAACAGCGGAGCCCGTCGGTTTTACCAGCGGCACGGCTACCAGGAGATCGGCCCCATTCCGAGTCTCTTGATTCAGGGGGGCGCCGAAATCCTGATGCGCAAGACGACCGGCCCGACAAGGAAAAACTAAGAGCGTATGGCTGATGGCAAATAGCCGATGGCCAGAAAGGCCGGACCTTCCAGATTGAGAACCATCAGCCATACGCCATCAGCCATCGGCTCCTCTCTGGAGTGAAGCCATGCGCGTCAAAAAGCTCCTGCATACCAGAATGAGAGTCAGCGACATGGACCAGACGATCGCCTTCTACCGCGACGTGCTCGGGCTCCAGGTGCTCGAGCGGAAGACCTCCCCGCGGGGGTCCCACCTGGCTTTTCTGTGCGTGCCCAACAGCGACGAGCTGATCGAGCTCTGCAGCTTCCCCCCCAGCGGGCCGGTCAAAGTCCAGGAGGACCTGGTCCACCTGGCTTTCGAAGTGGAGAACCTGGATGAGACCATCCGGGCCTTGACCGCCAAACAGATCAAGGTCACCGACGGCCCCACGACCACGTCATCCGGCAGCCGCTTCATCTTCATCGACGCCCCGGACGGCTACGAGGTCGAACTCATCGAGCGGCCGCCCGGCACGACATTGGTGTAGAATAACGTCATCCGCCACTCGTCATCCGTCAAGCGCACGGAGAGCGAAGGATGAGTGCCATTCGGTCGTTTGAGGACTTGGAGGTCTGGAAGGCAGGCCGATTAGTCCGTCAGAGGCTCTATGCAATCGCACGACGTCTCCCGGAAGAAGAACGTTTCAACCTTGCCTCTCAGATTCGTAGCGCCGCCGTCTCTCTGACCGCTAACTTGGCTGAAGGCTACGGGAGATTTCACTTCAAAGAGAATTTGCAGTTTTGCCGGGTTGCCCGTGGGTCAGCCTGCGAGATCACCGACCACTTGATCGCCTGCAAGGATCAAGGCTACATCAAGGATGAGGAATTTCAAGAATTGTACGTCTCCTTGACGAGATTTCAACAGCTCCTCAATGGCTACATCAGAAGCATCGGGAAGACCGCAAAAGGAGGACCAGCGCCAACTATCATTCCTCAATCAAGAAAAACAACGGATGACGAGTGACGAATGACGAGTGACCATCTTCAAAGCAAGCTCGACCACCTGCCCGAGCAGCCCGGCGTGTATCTGATGAAGAACGCCAAGGGCGAGATCCTCTACATCGGAAAAGCGCTGGTGCTGGCCGATCGGGTCCGGTCCTATTTTCAGAAGGGCGGCGACCATACACCCAAGACGCTCGTCCTGCTCAGCCAGATCGCCGACCTTGAGACGATCGTCACGCGCTCCGAGCTGGAAGCGTTGATCCTGGAAAGCAACCTGGTCAAGCGGCACAAGCCCCGTTTTAACGTCGTGCTGCGGGACGACAAGCAGTACCCCTACCTCCGGTTGCCCGTGAAAGAGGCCTTCCCCCGCCTCTCCATCGTCCGCAAGGTCCAGAAGGACGGCGCCCTCTACTACGGCCCTTACGTGCCGACCAACGCCTTGCGGGAAACGCTGAAGGTGATCCGCAAGGTCTTCCCCCTCGCGACCTGCGAGATCGAGATCGACGGCAAGGCGGAGCGGGCCTGCATCGAATTCGAGATCAAGCGCTGCCTGGCCCCTTGCATCGGGAACCAGACCAGCGAGGAGTATCATCAGATCGTCAAGCAGGTGCGGCAGTTCCTGGAGGGCCGCGACACCGAGTTGCTGGAGAGCCTGCGGGCCGCGATGCAGGCGGCGGCCGGCCGGGAACGGTTCGAGGAGGCGGCGCGGCTGCGGGACAGGATTTTCAAAATCGAGCGGACCCTGGAAAAGCAGCGGGTCACCCAGACCACGTCCGCCGAGCAGGACGTGATCGGCCTGGCCCGGCAGGGCACCGCGGTGGACCTCCAGATGCTGTTCGTCCGCGGCGGGCTGCTGATCGGACGCAAAGACTTCTTCTGGCCGGACGCGGCGGAGGCCTCGGACGAAGAGCTGGTCCGTTCCGCCATCGAGCAGTTCTACAACAAGGACGGGCTCCCGCCCAGGGAGCTGCTCGTGCCGGCGCCCCTGACCGAGGCCTCGCTCATCGAAGCCTGGCTGTCGGACAAGAAAGGCGAGGCGGTCACGATCGCGGCCCCGGAGCGGGGGGCCAAGCACCAGCTCCTCCTGCTGGCGGAAGAGAACGCCGCCTCGGCGGTGGCCGATCATCTCCGGGACGAGGAAACCGATCGTCAGGCCGTCGAGGAGCTGAAGCGGCTGCTCCGCCTGGAGCGGGTCCCGCGGCGGATCGAAGGATTCGACATCTCGAACACGATGGGGGATCAGTCCGTCGCCTCGCTCGTGGTCTGGGAGGAGGGGCAGGCCAAGAAATCGGACTACCGCAAGTTCCGCATCCGGACCGTGCAGGGCGCCAACGATTTCGCCAGCATGCAGGAGGCGGTCCAGCGGCGCTACGGGGAGGAAGAACACCTGCCCCTCCCGGACCTCGTCCTGATCGACGGGGGCCTAGGCCAACTGGCCGCCGCGATGGACGGGCTGAAAAAAGTCGGTCGCGCCGGCCTGCCCGTCATCGGCCTGGCCAAGGCGCGCGGCGAAAAAGAAGAGCGCGTGTTCCTCCCCGGACGGAAGAACCCGATCATCCTGCAGGCCTCCTCGCCCGCCACGCACCTGCTGCAACGCATCCGCGACGAAGCCCACCGGTTCGCCATCGCCTACCATCGCAAGCTGCGGGGCAAGGCTCTGGTCGCCTCGCGCCTGGATCAGATCATCGGGGTGGGCGAGATCAGGCGGACCAGCCTGCTCCGGCGATTCGGCAGCCTGGAGGAGATCGCGGCCGCGACGGACGAGCAGTTGCGCGAGGCGGGGATCGACGCCAAGACCGCCGCGGCAATCCGCAAGGCTCTCCTGTAACCCTCACCCGCCGGCCCGGGCCCGACCCGGCTCCAAGCGCTCACGCGTCACGGACGATCCTTGACAAAGGCTACGGTGCGTACTACCGTTTCTACGCAACGGTAGGGAGCCGATACCGTCTTCACCGAATCCAGCCCTTCCCCATTTTCCGAGGTCAACGGAACAGGGCATCTTCCATGATCGTCCCTGAACAGCCGGTGGAGCTGTCCAGCGCCCACGATGCCCCTCCCGCGGACCGCCCCCGGGAGACCGCCCGTAGGGCCGAGGCGATCCGCGCGGAGCAGATCGGGCTGCTCCACACCAACGCCCCCCTCGCATTCGCCGGCCACGTCATCAACGGGTCGATTCTGACCGTCGTCCTGTGGAACGTCGTCCCCCATCCCCGACTCCTCGCCTGGCTGACCTACATGGTTGCGGTGGCCTCGGTCCGGCTCTTGCTGGTGCGACGGTTCCGGTTGCGCCGGCCCGATCCGGTCGAGGCGCCCCGGTGGGGGCGGCTCTTCAACGTCGGCTCGGCGCTCTCCGGCCTGGGGTGGGGAGCAGCGGCGTTCGTGATCTTCCCCGAAAATTCGATTCCTCATCAGGTCTTCCTCACGCTGGTCGTGGCGGGGATGGGAGCGGGCGCCGTGACCCTTGTGGCTTCCGTGAAGGGAGCCTTCCTGAGCTTTACGGTTCCGACGTTCCTGCCCTTGATCCTCCGCCTCCTGGTCCATGCGGAGCCCATCCAGAACGCCATGGGGATCATGGTGGCGATTTTTGCCGGATACATGCTTTTCACCGGTTTGCGGATGCACGCCACGATCGCCGCGTCCCTCTCGCTCCGCTTTGAGAACCAGGAGCTCATCACCGACCTCAGCCAGGAGGTGACGGAGCGGCAACAGGCCCAGGAAGACTTGCGCAAGGCCCACGATGACCTGGAACGGCGCGTGCGGGCACGGACGACCGAGCTGGCGGAGGCCGTGCAGAAGCTGCGGCAGGAGGTGGCCGAGCGCGCGCGCATGGAGGGGGCGCTCCGGGAGTCCGAGGCACGATTCCGCTCGCTCGTGGAGTCCACGCCGGACGGAGTCCTGGTCACCGACCAGTCAGGACACTTGCTCCTCTTCAACCGAAGCGTGGAAATCCTCTTCGGCTACAACCGGGGCGACCTCGACGGCCTGATGGTCACACACCTGCTGCCCGAGCGGCACAGGGAGACTTACCTCCGGGGCATGCAGGACATGGCGTTGCCGGGGGAATTGAGACTGGCGGGCAAGACGGTGCAATTGACCGGCTTTCGGAAAGACGGGACGGAATTCCCGCTGGAGCTGGCGCTCTCCAGTTGGATCGGCGGGAACAAGCGGTTTTTCAGCGCCATCATCCGGGACATCACCGAGCGGCAGCGCATCGAGCAGCACCTGCGGCAGGGGCAGAAGATGGAGGCCATCGGCCGATTGACCGGCGGGATCGCCCACGACTTCAACAATCTATTAACGGTGATCACGGGACAATGCACGCTGCTTCTGAGGCGCCTGGGCCCGGAAGACCCGTTGCGACGCAGAGTCGAACTCATCGCCCATTCGGGCGAGCGGGCGGCCTCCCTGACCCAGCAGCTCCTGGCGTTCAGCCGGCAGCAGGTGCTGGAACCGAAGGTCCTGGACCTGAACACCGTCGTCACGCACATGCAGGGGCTGATCCAGCGGCTGATCGGCGAAGACATTACCCTGCTGACCGCCTTGGAGCCGGGCCTGGCCTGCATCAAGGCCGACCTGAGCCAGACCGAGCAGGTGATCATGAACCTGGCCATCAACGCGCGGGACGCCATGCCGCAAGGGGGACGGTTGACGATCGAGACCGGGAACGTCGAGCTGGACCGGGACTCAGCCCACGCCTCGCTGTCCCTTCCGCCCGGTTCCTACGTCATGCTCGCGGTACGGGACGACGGGGTCGGAATGGATGCGGACACCCTGGCCCACATTTTCGACCCATTCTTCACCACGAAGGAACAAGGGAAGGGAACCGGACTCGGCCTTGCCACGGTCTACGGCATCGTCCGGCAGAGCGGGGGCGCCGTCTCGGTCTCCAGCGAGCCGGGACGGGGGGCCACGTTCCGCATCTACTGGCCCCGGATCGCGGGGAAGGCCCTGCCGTCCGAGATTCCCCCGGCCGCTGCCGGAGCGCTCACGGGATCGGAAACCGTCCTCCTCGTCGAGGACGAGCCTCTCGTACGGGACCTGGCCGCGGACATCCTCCGAGAAACCGGCTACACGGTGCTCAGAGCGCGGGACGGACGCGAGGCGGTGACGGTGTGCCGGGACCACAACGGCCCGATCCATCTGCTGCTGACCGACGTGGTGATGCCCGAGATCAACGGAAAGAAGCTGGCGGACCTGCTGCTGTCCATCCGTCCGGACATGAAAGTCCTCTACATGTCGGGGTACACGGACCATGCGAGCCTCCACCAGGAGGTGTGGGAGAATATCGTGTCCTTCCTCCAGAAGCCCTTCACCGAGAGCAGCCTCACGCACAAGGTCCGGGACGTCCTGGACGCCGCGAAGGGCCGGTAACGGCACCGAGCCGGCGCGATCAAACACGCCGACCAGGCCACGACGGGAACGGCTTGACAGAAAAGCAGAAAAGGGCATATACGTTTACGTAGTTGACCTTCCTTACGGGTTAGGCCACCGGGGGGCAGGCCCAGGGCTTCCGACCGCCCGACCGGACAGGGTGGGGCCGGTCCCTCTTGCCAGGTGTCTCCTGAGAGCAGGGAGATCGACCTTGTCTAAAACGCGGCAGCCCCGCCACACCGTCCGGCGCAAGCGGCCGACGAAACGCGCCCGTCGGAGCGCGGCCTATCTGCGCACCATTCTGGATGCCGCGCTCGGCGCCGCCATCGGGATGGATGCGGACGGCAGGATCACGGATTGGAACAAACGGGCCGAAGCCGTCTTCGGATGGACACGAGGCGAAGCGGTGGGACAGAAACTCGTTGACACGATCATCCCGCCCCGGCACCGGGAAGCCCACGAGCGCGGCTTGCGCCGCTTTCTGGCCGGCGGCGAAGGCGCCTTCCTGGACCGGCGCATCGAGACGACCGCCCTGCGCCGCGATGGAACCGAATTCCCGGTGGAACTCGCGATTACTCCCCTCAAGATGGGCAAGTCCTACGTGTTCAGCGGGTTCATTGCCGACATTACCGAGCGTAAGCGGGCGGAAGAAGCTGTGCGGAGGAGCGAAGAGCGACTGCGAGCGCACTACAACGGCCTGCCCGTACCGACCTATACCTGGCAACGACGGGACGCCGACTTCGTCCTGGTCGATTACAACCGCGCGGCGGAGGCCGTCACACGCGGCCGGATCGCCCAGTATCTGGGGGCCTCGCTTCGGGCCATGTTTGCCGACAAACCGGAAGTCCTCGAGGACGCATCGCGCTGCTTCACGGAACAGACCGCCATAACGAGGGACATGTTCCACACCCTCGTCACCACCGGAGAGGCCAAAGACCTCTCGGTCACGTACGTGTTCGTCCCTCCGGACCTGGTCACGGTCTACACGGAGGACGTTACCGGGCGCAAACAGACGGAGATGGAGCTGTACGAACGGGAGCAGCAATTGTGGCACATCCTGGGCGAGCGCGAGGCGCTCTCGCAGGACCTTCACGACAACATCATCCAGAAGATCTACGCCATCGGCCTGAACCTGGAGGAAAGCAAGCAACTCCTGGCGGAAGACTCGAACGCGACGGTCGGCAATCTTGAACGGGCCATCGAGAGCTTGAACGTCGTAATCCGGGATGTGCGGAGTTACATCAGCGGCATCGATCCCGGCACTCTCAGCGCGGTGCAGTTGCAGGCGGAACTGGCCAGTCTGATCCAGACCTCGAATGGAACCGGCTCCCTCCGCTTCAGCCTCAAACTGGACCCGATGGCTTCCACCCGATTGAACCTGGAAGAGGCCAAACACGTCCGGTGCATCGTCCAGGAAGCCGTCAGCAACAGTCTTCGGCATGCCGACGCCAAGACCGGCGCCGTCTCGCTACGGATGGAAGGCGGCCGCCTGTGCCTGAAGGTCGAAGACGACGGGATCGGCTTCGACGCCTCCACCGCCAGGTCGTCGGGGAACGGCTTGCGCAACATCGCCGCGCGCGCGCAGAAGCTCGGCGCCCAACTCCGCATCTTGTCCGGACCCGGACAAGGAACGCGTCTGATCATCGAGTTTTCCAAGGAGCATGCGGGTGCCCCCTCAAAAAACAAGTGAGCCGATCCGGCTGCTCCTCGTGGACGATCACGAGGTCGTGCGGGTCGGGCTCAAGGCGCTGCTGTCGAGGACCAAGACCATTCAGGTTGTCGGGGAAGCCGGGACCGCCGCCGAGGCCGTTGCCAAAGCCAGCCAGCTCAAGCCCGACGTGGTCATGATGGACCTCCGCTTGCCGGACAGCGGCGGCATGAAAGCCTGCCGCGACATTCGGTCTTCCCGCCCCGATACCCGCGTCCTGTTTCTGACATCGTATGCCGACGAAGCCGCCATCACGGCGACGCTGCTCGGCGGAGCGCAGGGGTATCTTCTGAAGGAGATCGGGGGCGAGGCCTTGGTTCGCGCCATCACCGCAGTGGCGGAAGGGCAGTCCGTGCTGGAACCCTCCGTCACCCAGCCGGTCCTGGCCCGGATGCAAGCCGGCCTGACTCCCGGCGCCCCTTCTCAAGGGCTCTCCCCCCAGGAGCAGCGAGTCCTGGCCCTGGTTGCGGAAGGCAAGACCAACAAGGAAGTCGCCGCCGGCCTGCACCTGAGCGAGAAGACCGTCCGGAACTATCTCAGCCACATCTTTGAGAAGCTTCAGATCACCAGCCGGACACAGGCCGCCGCTTTCTATCTTCGTCAACAATCTTGATAGGGACATTTGGCCCTATTGGCCTGGAGGGTCATTCGTCCCTTCCGCCATGCAATGGCTTGCGCAATAATGCGTATTCGTACGGGGTTCTCGTCCTGGACCATACCCCTGCTTCCCGCTGCCGCAGCGGAGCCCATAGAAGCCCCACGCGGATGGGATAGCCGTTATGACGCGCGCGACACCTGTCCTCCCCCCTCCTGACTTTCGGGCTTTGTTCGAATCCGCACCGGGGCTGTACCTCGTCCTGACACCGTCGTTCATGATCGTGGCCGTGAGCGACGCCTATTTGCAGGCCACCATGACCAAACGGGGGGAGATTCTGGGACGGCACCTCTTCGAGGTGTTCCCGGACAACCCCGACGATCCGGCCGCGACGGGCGTCTCGAACCTTCGTGCGTCTCTCGATCGAGTCCTGCAGCATCGAGCCCCGGATACCATGGCGGTTCAAAAGTATGACATCCGCCGTCCGGAGTCGGAGGGAGGCGGGTTCGAGGAGCGCTACTGGAGCCCGGTGAATTCACCGGTCATGGGGGCGAACGGAGAGGTCGCCTACATCATCCATCGCGTCGAGGACGTGACGGAGTTCATCCGCCTGAAGCAGGCCGGGAGCGAGCAAAACCGGATCACGGACGAGCTGCGTACCCGCGCGGCTGAAATGGAAGCGGAGATCTTCAAAAGGGCGCAGCAGATCCAGGAGGCCAACAACCGGCTCCGGGCTGAGTTGGCAGCCCGGCAGCATGCGGAGGACGAACTCGACCGCTTTTTCACCTTGTCGCTGGACATGCTGTGCATTGCCAAGTCGGACGGTTATTTCAAGCGCGTCAGTCCCGCGTTCACACGAACGCTGGGCTGGAGCGTCGAGGAATTGCTGACGCGGCCGTTTCTCGACTTCGTGCACCCCGACGACCGCGCCGCCACGCTCCGCGCGGTCGAGCGGCAGGTGGTCGCCGGCGAACAGGTTCTCCAGTTCGAAAACCGTTACCGGCACAAGGACGGCTCGTGGCGCGTGCTGTCGTGGAAATCCGCGCCTCAGCCGGACGGACTCATGTACGCCATCGCCCGCGACATCACCGACCGCAAGCGGGCAGAAGAAGCCGTTCGCAAACTGAATGCCGAGCTTGAGGCGACCAACAAGGAACTGGAGGCCTTTTCCTATTCCGTTTCCCACGACCTGCGCGCCCCCCTGCGCCACATCGACGGCTTCGCGGACCTGCTCCAGAAACACGCCGCGGCGGCGCTGGATGACAAGGGTCGCCGGTTCCTGAAGACCATCTCGGAGTCGGCCGTACAGATGGGCGCCCTCGTTGATGACCTGCTGGCGTTTTCCCGGATCGGTCGCGCGGAACTGCACACGACGTCGGTCCGTTTGGACCAGCTTGTCGAAGGCGTGCTCCATGATTTGCGACATGACATCGGCGGGCGGAACATCGCCTGGAGCATCGGCGTCTTGCCGGAGGTCCAAGGCGATCCCGCCATGCTGAAGCAGGCGTTCATGAACCTGATCGACAACGCCGTGAAATACACCCGCACGCGCGAGGACGCCCGGATTGAAATCGGAAGCCGGAACGGCGCGCCCGGCGATCATGACGACATCGTCGTCTTTGTACGCGACAACGGCGTCGGGTTCGATGCCCAGTACGCCCACAAGCTCTTCGGCGTGTTTCAACGCCTGCACAGCGCCAGCGAGTTCGAGGGCACCGGCATCGGGCTGGCCAACGTGCAGCGCATCATCCATCGGCATGGAGGCCGTGTGTGGGCCGAAGGAGCGGTGGGACAGGGCGCGACTTTTTACGTCTCACTGAAGGCACCAAGAGGGGGGCCGCAATGATGACGGAACTCAAACGGATTTTACTGGCGGAAGACAACCCCAAGGACGTGGAACTCACCCTGGCGGCGTTGGACGAGCATCACCTCGCCAACGAGGTCGTGGTCGTCAACGACGGCGCGGAAGCCCTCGACTACCTGTATCGACGCGGGAAATTTGCCATGCGCGGCGACAGCTATCCCGCCGTCGTGCTGCTGGACCTGAAGATGCCCAAAGTCGACGGGCTGGAGGTGCTGCGGACCCTCAAGGGCGATGAGCGCCTCCGAACCATTCCGATCGTGATGCTCACTTCGTCGCGCGAGGAACAGGACCTGGTCAAAAGCTACAAGCTCGGCGTGAACGCCTACGTGGTGAAACCGGTGGATTTCCAGCAGTTCATCGACGCGGTCAAGGAGCTGGGAGCCTTCTGGGCGCTGGTCAACGAGCCGCCGGTGGGAAGCGCGAGAAAGATGGCCTGAAGGGATGAGTCGCAATCCGTCAATCGTCATTCGTCGATCGAGGTTCCGCCGTCCGCCTTGCGGCTGACGGATCACGGTTGAGGGACGACCGGGTTTTGCCGTGGATAATCCGTTGCGCATTCTCCATCTCGAGGACAACCAGCGGGACGCGGAGCTGGTCCAGGCCCTGCTGGCTGCGGACGGCCTTGCCTGCGACCTGCAGGTCATCCAGAGCCGCGAGGAGTTGACATCCGCCCTGGACCGGGAACGATTCGATCTGATCATTTCCGACTTCTCGCTGCCTTCCTACGATGGCCGGTCTGCGCTGCTGCTCGCACGGGAAAAACATCCCGACGTCCCCTATATCTTTTTCTCGGGAACCATCGGCGAAGACGCAGCCATCGAAGCCCTCAAGGACGGCGCGACCGATTATGTCTTGAAACAGCGCCCGTCGCGCCTCGTCGCCGCCGTGCGCCGAGCCTTGAATGAAGCCCGGGAGCGGGCGGAGCGCAAACGAACGGAGGAAGAACTGCGCAAGACCGAAGCGCAGCTCCGCCAGGCGCAGAAACTGGAAGGGATCGGGCAACTGGCCGGCGGGATCGCCCACGACTTCAACAATCTCTTGACGGTGATCAACGGCTACAGCGAGTTGATGCTCCAGACCCTTCCGCCCAGTCACCCGGTTCGCGCCCACGTGGAGCAAATCAGGGAAGCCGGAAAGCGGGCCGCCTCGTTGACCCAGCAAATCCTGGCTTTCAGCCGGCGGCAAACGCTCGCCCCCGTGATCTTCAACCTGAACGATGCCGTCACGAACATGGAGAAACTGCTGCGGCGGCTGATCGGCGAGCACATCGCCCTTGTGACCTCCCCGGACCCGGCGTTGGGGTACGTGAAGGCCGACCAGGGCCAAATCGAACAGGTCGTCATGAACCTGGCCGTCAACGCACGGGACGCCATGCCCAACGGCGGCACATTGACCATCGAGACGCGGAACGTGGAGTTGGATGAATCCTTTACCCGATCTCATTTATCCATCCAGCCCGGCCCCCACGTGAAGCTCTCGGTTCGCGATACCGGCTGCGGCATGGACGCAGCCACCCAAGCCCGCATCTTCGAACCCTTCTTCACCACGAAGGAACCGGGAGAGGGCACGGGGCTGGGTCTGGCCACGGTGTACGGGATTGTCAAACAGAGCGGCGGGACCGTTTGGGTCGAGAGCGAGACAGGAAGGGGTTCGACGTTCAGCGTGTACTTGCCGAGGGTGCCTGGTGAAACATCCTCCGAATCGGTTTGGCAGGCCGGGCTCAGCCTCGACTTGCCCAAAGGCTCGGAAACCATCCTGCTGGTGGAAGACGACGATCGGGTGCGAGGCTTGATTCGTCAGATCCTCCGCAAGCAGGGCTATGTCGTGCTGGATGCGCGTCAGGGGTCCAAGGCCTTGGAGGTCAGTGAAAAATTCACCAAGCCCATTCACTTGCTGTTGACCGATCTGGTGATGCCCGGGATGAACGGGCGGGAACTGGCCGATCGCCTCTCCAGCATGCACCCGGGGTTGAAGGTGCTCTACATATCCGGCTATGCCCACAACGTGCTGGGGCAGCGGGGAGCGCTTTCCCCCGGTATCGCCTTTCTCACCAAACCCTTCACGCCCGATTCCCTCGTGCGCAAGGTCCGCGAAGTGCTCGATACTCCCAGCCGCTCGTAGTCCACCATCCGCCAATTGCCAGACAATGTGCTTTGCCGCCGGCCTCCGTTGACAGACCTCCGCACGCTCTCCTAGGATACGCATCGGTTCCGCCAGACCCACCAGTGAATCCCGAGACAATCAACCATCCGGCGACAACCAGAAGGAGGATCTATGTCAAACATGAGTCATCCCATGCCGTCACCCGCAACCCTTCCCCCAGCCGGGCCCGGCGGGGGCGTCACCCGCATCGAGCAGGGCTTCGAGGTCGTCGTGTTCGCCAGCCGGTGGATTCAGGCGCCCCTCTACGGCGGATTGATCGTTGCGGAGCTGCTCTACGCCGTCAAGTTCCTCACCGAGCTCACCCACATGGTCCTGGGGATCCAGGAACTGACCGAAACCATCTTCATGCTCGGCGTCCTCTCGTTGATCGACATCACGATGGTCGCGAACCTCCTGACGATGGTGGTGATCGGCGGCTATGCGACCTTCGTCAGCAAGCTGGACCTGGAAGGGCACCGGGACCGGCCGGACTGGCTGAGCCACGTGGATCCCGGCACGATCAAGGTGAAACTGGCGGCCTCCCTCATCGGGATTTCCAGCATCCACCTGCTCAAGGCCTTCGTCAACGTCAGCAACGTGCCGGTGGAACACATCAAGTGGCAGATCCTCATCCACCTGACGTTCCTCGGCTCGGCCATCCTGCTGGCCTGGACCGACAAGCTGATGCAGCGGGACCGCAAGCACTGATCGTCCAGGCTGGAGACGGCTCTCATGCCCTTCGCCGCACCGCGGAAGCAGCCGGAAATTCATCGAAAAATCTTGACACAACCGCGGGACTCAGTACACTGACGCACGGCCTGAGTCTCTCTCTCGAGTCGTAAGAAGATAACAGCGGGAGCCGTTGATGCGCGCCATGGGAACGGGTTGTTCGTCGGGAATGGACCGATTCTCGCGGGCCAGGCCGAGCTGGGTCGTCGCCATGGCTCTGGTTTGCCTGTTGCTGGATTGGGCCGCTCCCGCCGTCGGCCTGGCGACCAACGGCCTGAACCTGATCGGCTCCGGCGGCATCTCCTCCGATCTGGCCGGCGCCGACACAGCCGTGGCAACCGACTTCTCGGCCATGAACACGAACCCGGCCGGGATGACCCAGATCAAAGGCCAGCACGCGGGCATCTCCCTCTACTGGCTCCAGCCGCAGTTGCGCCTCAAGACCGGCACGACCCCTTCGACCAACCGGGACGGCCAAAACGACCCGCTCATCATCCCGGACGCGGGCTACATCCGGCACATCCAGGGTACCCCGGTGACGGTCGGGTTCGGCTTCTTCACCGTCGGAGGCACCGCGTCGGACTTTCGCGATATCAAAACCACACTCGGAACCACGGACAAGACCTCCAGCCAGATCCGCCATTACAAGCTGACTCCCAGCATCGCCTACCAGGTGACCGACAGACTTTCGGTGGGCGTCGCCCTGGCGATCTCCTATTCGGACGTCTCCCTGGCTGTTTTGCCCAACTCGCCGACCGGCTTCGAAACCACCGGCAAATGCGACCGGGCCAACGGCCTCGCCCCCCCCGGGAGTTGCGCCTTCGCCTTCGCCTTCGTGCCCAAGTTCGGCCTCATGTACCACGCGAACGACATGGTCACCTTCGGCCTGGCCTACACGATGAAGGCCGAGCTCCCTTACGGACGCGGCCAGATCACCAAAAATCAGGTGGGGATCGGAAAGGTGACCTACGACGCCAACGTGAACGGGTTCAAGTGGCCCGACGATCTGTCCGCCGGCATCGCCATCCGGCCGAACAAGGACCTGCTGCTCTCGTTCAAGTTCCAGTGGATCAACTGGGATGCGGCGCTGAACAACGTGGTCATGAACCTGTCGAACGGCAACAATCCGACCATGCCGACCGACCGGATCATCCTGCAGTACCAGTGGCGGGACCAGTACGTGACGGCGGTCGGAACATCCTACAACGTCACCGACCTGTTGAACGTGCACGCCGGCTACAACTTCGGCAACAATCCGGTCCCCAAGAACACCCTCGATCCGACCTCCGCCAACATCGTCGTGCACCACTTCGCCGGCGGCGGGGGCTACAAGCTGACGAACTCCCTGTGGCTCGACGCCAACTTCACCTACGCCCTCACGAACAACGTCACTTACAACAGCTCCAGTTACGGGAACAACACGACGCTTTCGGTGGGAGGCTACGAGGCCCTGCTCACCCTCAGCTATTGGCCGGAATAACCGGTACGGGCTTGGGATCGCCTTGAAGGTCGGGGAAGAGCCGATCGGCTCACAGCCGGGCGGCACGGCGAGTCTTCTGAATCCTACCGTTCCGGCGTCCAGGCCAGCGCCACCAGCTTGACGGAGATGTTCGTTTTGCTGGGCTTGACCGATACGGTCTCAAAGATCTCGGTCAGCGGATCGATCGTTGCGGCAAGCTGGTCCGTTTCCGTCTGAAACTGCGCCTCCAATTCGGCGAGCTGCCTCCGGAGCGCTTCCACGTTCTCCTCCGCGCGGGCCACGTCCTTGGCCTCCTTGATCGAGCGGCTGGCGCCCCGCGCGGCCGTCGTCGCCTTGCCCAAGGTCGAGGCGCTGATCGTCTTCCGCCCCAGAAACGCGCCCAACAGCGTGGCCCCGATCGAGATGGCGGTCTGCACGTGCTGCTGCTGGGCCTGTTCCGCCTCCCGTTCCTTCGCCTGCTCCGCCCGACGGATACGATCCTGCAGCACCGTGATCTTCGGCGCATATTTCTGCCGCAACCGCTCCGTCAGCCGGTCGCGCTGCTCGCGAGCCAATTCTTGCAGCCTGATCCGGAAATCGCGCTCCGACTCACCCGGCTTCGACAATTCTTTGGTGCTGGGGCTCTTGAGCAGCTCCAGCTTTTGGGTCCGGTACAGCCAGTTGGCA
Organism: uncultured Nitrospira sp.; assembly: GCA_964552455.1. GTDB lineage: Bacteria > Nitrospirota > Nitrospiria > Nitrospirales > Nitrospiraceae > VGXG01. The sequence goes on along the minus strand of CAZKHY010000036.1, from coordinate 2,914 downwards.
AAATCCTTGCCCCAGGTGTCATAGTTCTTGGCTTTGCCCGCTACTGCCGGCAAGGCTGCATATTGCACCGGCTCCTGCGGAGTGTTTTCCAGATCGGCGACGGTGACGTCCGTTTCAACCGCCTCATCCCAATTGACCGGCACAGGAGCCTCGGTGATGGGGACCAGGAAGGCCAGCTCCCGCGTGACGTCTATCCCGGCATTGCCGGTCCTGGCATCGACAAAGCGCACCCGGGTCGCCCCGATCAGTCTGGGCTGATAGAGCAAGCCTGCTCCGCTTGGCCGGCTTCCGCGGACGGGGATGAAGTACTGAGGCACGTCCGGGGGCAGCACCGGCCTGGAAGACGTGAAACGTGAGGCGTGAGGGGCAAGGGGTTCCGCCGCACGGCTTTCGTCTGACGCCTCACGCTTCACGCCTAACGCCTTGCGTGGCTCCATGAGCGTTTTGATCTGATTCCGCGTGAGCGGCCCGCGCAAGTACGAGAGCGTCCACCGGGTCTCAAACACGACCGGCGCATCCTCATGGACGTTGTTCATCAGAAAGATCCGGCTGCCGAGTCCCGCCAGCAGTTGCTCCATCTGCTGCCGATCGAATTTCTTGCCGGTGCTGGCCGAAGCTCCCTCCAGCCCTTCCAGCACGCGGGCCTTGTCTCGCTCGGTCTGCAGCCGCCCGATGAACCAGGTGCCGGTGTTGGCCAGACCCTTGTAGTCCAAATCCACCGGGTTCTGGGTGGCCAATACGACGCCCACGCCGAAGGCACGGGCTTGCTTCAGCAAGGTCAGGAGGGGCGCCTTGGACGGCGGATTGGCGACCGGCGGGAAGTAGCCGAAAATCTCATCCATGTAGAGGATGGCCCTCAGGCTGGTCGTGCCCGACTGGCTCCTCATCCAGCCCAAAGTCTGGCTGAGCAGGAGCGTGACGAAGAACATGCGCTCCGCATCGTTCAGGTGCGCGATCGAGAAAATGGCAATCCTCGGCTTGCCTTCCGCCGTGTGCAGGATTTGTCCGACGTCCAGCGCCTCTCCTTCCAACCAGGCGGAGAAGCCGGGGGCCGCCAGAAGGTTGTTCAGCTTCATCGCGAGCGCAAACCGATCCTTGGAAGGATAGAAAGACTCCAGATCCAGCACCCCCACCTTCGAAACCGGCGGCGTCTGAATCTGCTGAATGAGCGAGGCCAGGTCCAGGTCTTTGCCCTGCTTCCAAGCCTCCCCGAGAATCGTGGAAATCAGGATATGCTCCCGGCTTTGAATCGGATCAGCCTCGATGCCAAGCAGCCCCAGCAGGCTGGTCACCGTCGTCCCGATCCGCTCGCGCAATAACTCCGTGTCCTCGACAATCTCGCGGGAGGGAGCGGAAAAGGATTTGAGGATCGACACAGGCAAGCCGGCGTTACTGCCGGGCGTATAGATGGAAAAATCCGCCGCCTCCTTCATCCGGGCGATCCGCGCTCCATCCTGCCCCCAGCCAGCCAGGCCTTTTTTCCAAAGGTCCGCCTGTTGCGCCGCATAATCGGCCGGCGTGACACCCTTCCTGCGGGCGTCGTCCTCGTTGATCCAGGGTGCAAAATCCTCCCCGCGCAACTGAGGGAACGTCAGGAGTAGGTTGGAGAGGTCGCCCTTGGGATCGATCACGATGGCGGGAATCCCGTCAATGGCCGCTTCTTCGAGCAGGCCCAGGCAGAGGCCGGTCTTCCCGCTGCCGGTCATGCCCACACAGACCGCGTGGGTGGCGAGGTCCTTCGACTCGTACAGCAGCCAGCCGTTCTTGGGCTTCTTCTTGGCCAGATCGTAGGGTCGGCCGAGATAAAAGACGCCGAGTTTTTCAAAGTCCTGCATGTCCGTTCTCCAGAAGCTGTCAGCTGTCAGCCTTCAGCGAAGAGATTACCATTCCTTGAAGATGAAGAACACCGCGCCGACCATCATGGCAAAACCGACCAGATAGTTCCACTTCAGCTCTTCTTTGAGATAGACCACCGAAAAGACGCAAAATACGACCAGCGTGATGACTTCCTGGATGGTCTTCAACTGTGCGGCCGTGAACTGATAGTGCCCGATGCGGTTGGCCGGCACCTGGAAGCAATATTCCACGAACGCGATCCCCCAACTGACCACGATCGCCGCCCACAAGGGTGAGTCTTTGTACTTCAAATGCCCGTACCAGGCGATCGTCATAAAGATGTTCGAGACGGTCAATAAGGCAATCGTGTGCATGGGCTTCCTCTCAGAGAAGAGCTGATGGCTGATGGCTGATAGCGTATGGCTGGAGCCGAGCGAAGGCCTGTTTGTAAGCAGGCTACTAGACCGCCTCCACGAGAGCGCGTGGGTTCTTGTGCGCGATAGCCAGGAGCATCCGCGCGGGACCCGACGGAGCACGCCGCCCCTGTTCCCACTCCTGCAAGGTGCGCACAGACACCCCGAGCAGTCGCGCGAACTCGGCTTGAGACAGCCCGACCCTGGCGCGGGTCTCGGCTACCGGCGGGTAGGTCACGATGCGACCGACCTTGCCGCGCTTCAACTGACGAATACCCGCGAGAATTTCAGCCCCGATGTCACGTGAACGTCCTTTAGTCATCTTCAATCTCCTCGCGAATCTTCCGCAGGATATGGCTCGGTATCTTCTCGACTACGTTCTTGGGGTACAGAGTCAGCATCCAAATCACGCCTTGTCGTGACCGCAGATAGTAGATCACGCGCAGTCCGCCTCGTTTGCCACGGCCGGGCAACGCCCATCGAAGTTTTCGTACTCCGCCCGATCCGGGAATGACCGCGCCCGCTTCCGGATTGTCACTCAGCGTCGCCTGCAATTTCCCGTACTCTTCGTCGGACAAGTACTCGATGACCAGCCTGGTAAAGAGCGCCGTCTCGACAAACGTGAACACAGATCAAGTATACGTCAGAGACGGATATCTGTCGAG
>CAZKHY010000035.1:24140-27274 GCA_964552455.1 uncultured Nitrospira sp. | reverse complement strand
TATTGAGTGGTGCCGGTCATGTCCACCGCAATGCTCTGCGTCAATGTCGTGGGGGGCGTGGGAGGCACCGTGACCGGCGGCGTAATCGGAATCGTCAGCGAGGCGGTCTGGGTCGCACCGGAGGTGATCGCGCCGGTCTCGTCGAAGACCAGTTGCCCTCCGGTCGATACGGTCCCCCCGTCGACTTGGAAATACGTCTGCCAGGTGTTATCCGCCGTCTTGGCAAAATAGGTGACCAAGGTATGGGAGACGTCGCTGACGCCGGTTCGCGTATCGTAGATGGTCTGGCTGGCGGAATAATTATAGGTCGAAGAATCCAGGGGGTCGAACGTTGCGGTCCGGATCGGGGCGGAGGCTTCGAGATTCACCCTCAACGAAGAGGCTGTCGTGGCCTTGGCCGCCAGCGTCGCCGGCAGGGTCAGATCGGTAAACTGTGTGCCGATCGCCCCATTCTTATCGACCGTATAGCCCTGCAACACGTCCCCGCTGGCATTGGCCACGCGGTACTTGCTGCTGTTCATGACGTCCAGCCGGAACTGCCCGTCCCTGGTATAGTAGTTCTCGCCGGCGCTGTTCTTGACCACAAAGAAGCCGTTCCCGTCTATGGCCCAGTCCATGGGATTGCTGGATTCGCGCATCGCGCCCTGCACGAAGCTCAGTTGCGGCGCCAAGGCCTTGACGCCGCTTCCGACCGCATCCGTCTCGCCCGCTCCGAGCGCGTTGCGGACCAGATCCGCAAACCTGGCCCGGCTGGACTTGAACGCCACGCTGTTGAGGTTGGCGATGTTGTTCCCGATCACCGACAGATCGTTCGCGTTCGCGTTCACGCCGCTGAGCCCGATATACATCGTCGAAAAACTCATCGCAGCCCCTCCGCCGATCCGCCTTCCTAATAGACCTCGGTCACGTCGCTGGCGTTGACCATTTGACTGCCGGCCAGGAGGACCGCATCCCCCCCATTGGTTCCCATCCGCACTCCCGTCACCGTCAGAAGTGAGGACGGGGTCGCCGTGACCGCGTTGCCTTGCATGTCCTTCGCGACGACGGAGAACCCGTAGGTGCCGGCCGGCATGGTCTGGCCGTTGTTGTCCTTCCCGTCCCAGAGCACTTGCTGCGTCCCCGCGGGCTGTCCGCTGAACGTCATCGTGCGAATGGGCTGGTTGCCGGCGTCCAGAACGGAGACGGTGACGGAGGCCGCATCGGCACCCAGCGAATAGGTGATGGAGGCCGGCCCCGTGCCGAGTTGCACGAGTGAGCCGTTGATTTTGACCTGATGGCCGATCAACCCGACTTTTTGGATTTGCATGGCGACATCTTGCTGATCCAGGTTCTGTTGCATGAGCTTCACGAGCTTGGTGCTCTGCTCGACCTGGCTGAACTGCGCCAACTGGGCGACGAAGGCTGTGTTGTCCATCGGATTGAGCGGATTCTGATTCTTGAGCTGCGCCACGAGCAATTTCAGGAACGCATCCTCTCCCAAGGATTGCTGCTCCGCCGTCGGCTGCGTCGTCTGGTCAACGGCGGAGGACAAGGAAGACGACTGGGTCGTGGACTGGGTGCTCGTGATTGTGCTCATGGCGTCACTCCTCGGATGAACGGCTGACGACTACGCAAAGAGGCTCAGGCCTCGGGACTCCCAGGCCGCGGCCGGATATCCCTCCGCATTTTCGACCGGATGGTCCGGCCCCTGGGCAAATGGGCCTTGCTGCTCCTGCGTCCCCCGCCCCTGCCCGTAGGCATTCTGCCCGGCTCCATACGACCAGGCATCGTTGGCCTGTCCGTAGGAACCCCGGCCTTGACCATCCACCATCACCTTGAAATCGCCCAGCTGGAGACCAGAGGCGCTGAACCCGGCTTCCAGCCGCCCCTGGTTGGTGACCAGGAAGTCCCGGACTGTCGCGTGCTCGGTCGTAATGTTGGCGTGCACGGTTTGATCGGCCATCGACACCCGCACCTGCACTTGCCCGAGGTCCGGCTGATGCACCTGCACCTGAATAGACGGGAGCGGACGGGGCATGGCTGGCTCAGGGGGGAGCGTTGCCACCTGGCTTGGGGCCTGCGGGTTGGACACCGCCTTTGCCGCAATCCCGTGACTCGGCGTTGGATCCGTCAGGAATCGTTCGGCACCGGATGGCTCTTGTGTCGGCAGCCCCTTGCTCTCCTTGCTCGATCCTTTGGCCTTGTCCGTGGCTTGGGTCGAGGAAGCTTGGCTCACCAGTTCGTGGCCGGCTTGGTCGATGATCTCCGTCCCGCTATTCTGAGCCGCACCGGCCTGTTCCTGGATAACCCCGTTCGCCGAGGTCGCGCTCTCCGGCCTCGCAGCATTGTCCTGGTTCGGACCGACCACCTTCAGGGGGCCTACCGGCCTCGTTTCCTCCGAAGGATTCGGCTCTCCCGAGGACCGCACTGCTTCCGCCGTACTCTCGAGCAAACCGGACTGGTGGCTCGTGGAGGCTCCCTCCTGCGTCACGGACGCAGGCTCACCTCCGGTCCCCTGGAGACTCTTCACAGCCGGGGGCACCGGGGTTGATGGGGACTCGATCAGTTCGGGGGTCTTCTCGGTTATGAGCGTCGGCGCCGCTTCTTTCTGCCCCGGCGCCTGCCGAGCCGTTTGAGGCGTGGCCGGCTTCACTTCCAGCCCAACGTTCCCCGTCGGCACAGGGAAACCAGGCAAGGCACCTGCGATCTTCGCATCGATTGAAGAAGAGAACTGCGCTTCGGACTTGTCTCCGATGATGGGTTGAATGATGCCAAATGATTGAGCATTGACCGAGGAAGTTGCGTTAGCCAGTTGGCCGCCTCCTACAGGAACAACCGCCCCTACCGTTCCTCCCACCGGCTGCAAGGCAATCGGAATCTGAGCGACTTGAGCCGTTTGCAGTGAGGACAGGACGAGGGCGTTCGGATCGTCTTTGGCAGTGTGATCGGAAGAAGCCAGCTCTGTTTCCGCACCAAGCTGGGCGAGAATCACTCCGAAGGGACTTTCAGCGGCAGCTCCGGTGTTCCCGGTCAACGCTACGGCGGTTTGGCCGCCGGCGCCGGCACTCCCGGTGGAGCCGACGGCGGTTTGACCGCCGGCATCCGCACCGGGCGCATGAGCGGGAATCACTGCCGCAAGGTTGATCGCGTCCATC
>CAZKHY010000035.1:17187-24040 GCA_964552455.1 uncultured Nitrospira sp. | reverse complement strand
ATCCGCACCGGGCGCATGAGCGGGAATCACTGCCGCAAGGTTGATCGCGTCCATCCGACTATTCTCTCCGATTGCCGACTGTTCTCTCCCCAACGACTCTCTTCGATGCGGTGACGAGTGGTCTTCGACCGCACGCCCCTTCCTTACAAGCCTTATGCCAACAGCGGCGCATCCGCTGGATGTTGAAAAATCAAGGCATTGCATGGAAACGGATCCGGGAGACGTTCCGGGTCGGCAAAGTCTGCCCGGCAAGCGGGCAAAAATGACAGGGCTGTCGAAGGATCAGGGCTTGGCGAGGTACCGCTCGGTCAGCTTGGCGGCTTTGTCCGGCTTGACGAGGGCCAGGATCGCCCCGGCCGTTTTTCCCTTCAGCAGGCGGAGCAGTTGCAGGGCTTTCTCTTGCGGCATCTTTTCCAGTCTGGCGGCCGCCTCTTCCGGCGGCATCGTCTCGTACATCTTGGCCAATTGTCCGAGATTCGCCTGCCGAGCTTCGGACTCGGCCTTGGCCTGCTTCTGGTCGGCGGCCTTCTTGGTGGTTTCATCGGCCTGCCTGGTGGCGTCGGCGGTTTTCACCGTCTGCTCATGTTGCGCCAGGATCTGCTCGATCTCGCTCTTGAGCGAAGCCAACCGCGCCTCCGCCACCCGCAGCGTTTCTTCCCGTCGATCGAGGGCCCGCTTGCGCTGATCGAGCATGTCCAGGATCTCGCGCGGGGCCGCCACCGCCGGTCCCTGGAGCGGAACCTGCGCGGCGGGCCGGGAGCCCGCCGCTCCCATCGGCGGCAACAGCTCGTCCGGGATCGATCCCGCCTGGTTGGGCGGCTGGCTTTTGGGCTGGACCTGGCCGATCGCCACGGCGGCCCCGTTGAACAGGGCCAGGCCCACGAGCCAGGCGATGACGGGCTTGGACATTCTCGTGCGTCGATCGTGCGCCATCGTGCTACTTGTATCCGGGCTCTGTGCGGGGGCCCCGCTCCGCGATGAACCGGCGGCCGGCCGTTTCATCGACGGCCTGTTGGGTTTTCCGATCGAGTTCCCGCTGCGAGCGGAGAGCTTCGCGGCGGCCCAGGATCTCCAGTTTCTTTTTTTCCCGCGAGGCCTCCAGCACCTCTCCCATCTTCCGGTCCCGCCGCACGCGGGCCTCCTCCACCACATCGCGGGCTCTCCGGATCGCGCTCGTCAAGGCGTCCAATTCCGCGTAGCGCTCGACGACCTCATCGGCCGTCAGACCCGCGTGCGTGTCCGTCAGATACCGCTTCGCATCCCCGTCGGCTTCGATCTCCAGCCGCCTGAGGCTCTCCTCGGCCGCCTGCAGGTAACGCTCCAAATCAGCCAGCTCCAGGCGGAGGATGTCTTCGACTTGCCCGCGGTAATTGCGCAGCGCCTCCAGTTTCACTTCAGCGCCTCGGCCAGCTTCAGGAGCGAGGTGACCGACTCGCCCAAGCCGGTTTTCTCTTCGATCTCCTGTCGGAGGAAGGACGTGATCGCGCCGATCTGGGCCACCGCCCGGTCCAGCCTGGGATTCGCTCCGGCCTTGTAAGCCCCCAGGTTGATCAGGTCTTCGGAGCGGCGGTAGACGGCCAGCGCCTCCATGACGGACCGGGCCGCGGTGTAGTGCTGCGGCACCACGATGTCCCGCATAACGCGGCTGGTGGACTGGAGCACGTCGATGGCGGGGAAGTGATTCTGCGCGGCCAGGTCTCGGGACAGGACGATGTGGCCGTCCAGGATCGACCGGACCGCATCCGCGATCGGGTCGGACATGTCATCGCCCTCCACCAGCACCGTGTAGAGGCCGGTGATCGTACCCGCGCCGCTCCCGGTCCCGGCCCGCTCCAGGAGCCGCGGCAGCAGGGTGAAGACGGAGGGCGTATAGCCCTTCGTGGTCGGCGGTTCGCCGATGGCCAGGCCCACCTCGCGCTGGCCGTGGGCGAAGCGCGTAAGCGAATCCATCATGAGCAGGACTTGTTGTCCCCGGTCCCGGAAGTATTCCGCGATCGCGGTGGCCAGAAAGGCCCCCCTGATCCGCACGAGGGGCGGCTGATCGGAGGTCGCCACGATGACGACCGACCGCCGGAGCCCTTCCTGCTTGAGGTCCCGCTCGAGAAACTCGTTCACCTCGCGTCCCCGCTCGCCGATCAACGCGATCACGTTGACGTCGGCCGAGGTGTTGCGGCTCAACATGCCCAGGAGGACGCTCTTCCCCACTCCCGAGCCGGAAAAAATCCCGATTTTCTGCCCCCGGCCGCAGGTCAGGAGGCCGTTGATCGACCGGATGCCCAGATCGATGGGGTGGGTGATGCGCCGCCGGTGCATGGGATTCATGGGCGTCGCGTAGAGGGGATATTCCTCCTCGGTCTGGAGCGGCCCCTGGCCGTCCAGCGGGAGACCGAGCCCGTCCAGGACCCGGCCCAGCAGGCCGGGCCCGACGTGGGCGGTCGCCGTGCGGCCCTGCATGGTCAAATGGCTCGCGGGCCCGATGCCGCGCATGTCCCCCAGCGGCATCAGCAGCACGCGCTGCTCCCGAAACCCGACGACTTCCGCCAGCACCCGGTCGCTTCCGTCCTCGCACCGGATCTCGCACAGCTCCCCGATCGAGCTGACCGGCCCATAGCCTTCGATCACAAGCCCCACGGCCTGGGCGATCCGGCCGCGGACCGCAATCGGGTCGAGTCGCGCGACCTGCTCCAGCACGTTACCGAGCGTCATGCGGCCCCTTTCCCTGAACCCGCTGCTTCAGCACCTCGGCGATCCGCGCCAGTTGGACTTCGATCCGCGCATCCACCAACCGGACCGGCGTCTCGACGATACACCCGCCCCTGGAGATCCGGCCGTCGGCCTCGACCTGCAAGGTCACGGTCTCCTCGAAGGTCCTGGCGATGGCCTCGCGCGCCTCCTCCAGCAACGGGACGTCCTGCGGATTGACCAGCACTTTGACCGGTCCGCCTTCGCGGACCTTGGCCACCGCCTCCCTGGCCTGCGCCACGATCACGTCCTGCAACGCGCCGGCCTCCCCGTGGAGCACCTTGCGCGCGATCTCGAGCGCCAGCGCCGCGATCGGCTCCTCCGCATCCTTCAGCAGCAAGTCCCTGGTGACCTTCAGTTCCTGGATCAAGGTCGCCAACAGTTGCCCTTGCCGTTCGACGAGAGCCGCCACCTCGTTCCGCACCTGCTGCTCGCCGGCCGCCAGGCCCCGCTCGTAGGCCAGCCGTTCGAGGTCCGGCCCCGGCTCGGCCTGGGGGCCGGCCGTCAGCAGGGCGAAATCCGCCGGCCGGCACAGCGCTGCCGGATCGGTGCCAGACGGTTTCAAAATGCGCGCGAAGTCCCGCTCGATCACACCAGTTCCTCCCCCGCCCCGATGATCACGACGCGGCCTTCTTCCTCCAGCTTCCGAGTGAGCTTGAGGATGCTCTGCTGGGCCTTCTCCACCTCGCTGACTTTCACCGGCCCGCGGATTTCCATCTCCTCCGTGAGCATCTCGGCCGCACGGCTCGACATGTTGCGCAGGAACTTGTCCTTCACCTCCTGGCCGGCGCCGCGGAGCGCCACCGGCAGGTCGTCCTTGCTGACCTCCTTCAGGAGCTCCTGGATGCCCCGGTCCTCGACCTTCACCAGGTCGTCGAAGACGAACATCAGCGACCGGATATTCTCCGCGATGTCCGGGTCCTTCTCGGCGATCTTGGTCATGATGCCGCTCTCGACCGATTTATCCAGTCGCCCCATCAGATCCGCCACCACCTGCAGCCCGCCTATGCTCTGGCCGCGAGTCTTGGAACCGCTCTTGAAGATCTCTTGCAGCACGTCGCTCAGGTGCTGCAGCACCTCCGGCTGCACATCCTCGATCGTCCCCAGCCGCAACGCCACGTCGGCCCGCATGAAATCCGGCAGCTCCGCCAGGACCTGGCTCCCCTGTTCCGGGTCCAGGTGGGCCAGGATCACCGCGATCGTTTGCGGGTGTTCCACCTTGATCATCTGCGCCACCGTCCGAGGGTCCAGCCACTTGAGGGACTCCAGGCCCGGATAAGACGTGCTGGTCAAGGTCTCCAGGATGCGTCCCGCCTTGTCCGGGCCCAGGGCCTTGGTCAGGATGGTCTTGATGTACTCCTTGCCCTCGAAGCTGATGCCGCCCGAGTTGGCGGCATGCTGAAACTCCAGGATGACCGCGCTCTCTTGCTCACGGGAAATATTCGAGAGGGCCGACATGTGGGCTCCGATGCGGCGGATATCCTTGGGGTCGAGGTGCTTCATCACCTCCGCAGCCGAGTCTTCCCCGATGGCCCGCAGCAGAATCGCCGCCTTTTCTTCGCCGCTCAGCTCACTGGGCATGGCTAGCTCGCACTACCGGGAATCTTGAGCCATTCCTTGACGACCAGCGCCGTGGACTGGGGATTGCCCCGCGCCATGTCCACGATCTGGGCCCGAGGCACCCCGTTCGGGAGCAAGCCGGTGGCCGGAGCGCCGGCCATCGAGGCCTCCAACTGGCTGACGGTCATCTGGAGCCCCTGCGGCGTCGCCAGGCTGGCCTCCGCCACGGTCGTCTGTCCCTTGGCCGTCAGAGTCGCCAACAGGGGCCTCACCACGAAGACCAAGATCAACGCGAACAGCACGGCGGCCACGCCGTAGCGGACGTAGGGAGCCCAGAGCGAGGCGGCCGGAGCCGCGGCCTCCGCGGTCGCGCCGGTGCCGGCCCCTTCGTCCGCTTCAAACCCGAAGGGCACGTTCACGACCTCGACCTGGTCCTGCCGTTCCGCCGAATAGCCCATGGCCTTTTTGACGATTTCCTCGATCTGCTTCATCTCGGCCTCCGGCCGCGGCACGTATTTGCGCGCCGGCTCCGCCGCCTTGGCGTCGGCCTGCGATCCCGTCTGCTCGCCCGCCTTGACCGTTTCGTAGGTTCCGTCCACCAGCACCGCCGCCGAAAGCTTCTTGATGGTGCCGGTCGGCTCCACGATCCGCGAGACCGTCCGGCTGATCTCGTAGTTGAGCGTTTCGCTCTTCGTCTGGTTGCTGGTGCTGCTGGTCTGGGTCGGCTCCGTCGACTGGGACGCCGGGACGTTCGACGACACGCCCGGCACGCCCCCGGCGATGCCGTTCACCCCGCTGGATTTCTCCTGATTGCGCTGCTCGCTGCGCACCACCTGCCCGTTCGGATCGAACCGCTCTTCCGTCAACTCCACTTGCCGGAAATCCAGCACGCTCGACACCCGCACCACGGCCTTGTTCGCGCCGACGATCCGCTCCAGCATCGTCTGGATCCGGCTCTCGATGTCCTTCTCCAGCGAGCGCTGGTACTCCAGTTGCGAGCCCGACAAGCGCGTCGGCCCGTCCTCGGACGTGTCCGAGAGCAGCCGGCCGTGGCCGTCCAAGACGGTCACGTCCTGGGGCTGCAGTCCCTCGACGCTGCTGGCGACGAGGTGGACGACCCCCTGCACCTGCGCCTTGCTCAACCCGTTGCCCCGCCGCAACGACAGCACGACCGACGCCCGGGCCCGATCCCGCTCGGTGCTGAACAGGCGGCGCTCCGGGACCGCCAGGTGCACGCGCGCGCGCTCCACTTCCGGCAACTGCGCGATCGTGCGGGCCAGTTCTCCCTGCAGGGCGCGGCGGTAGTTCAACTTCTGGATGAACTCCGACATCCCGACCGTCGTCCGATCGAACAGCTCGAAGCCGACGCCGCCGCCGCGCGGGATCCCCTGCCCGGCCAGTTGCAGCCGGAGATCGTGGACCTGCGCTGACGGAACCAGGACGGACCCTCCGCCCGCCCCCAGTTCATACGGCACCTTGGATTCCTTCAGCTTCTCCACGATCGCCCCGGCATCCTCGGGAGACAGGTTCGCAAAGAGCACCTGCATCTCCGGTTGCTGGCTCCAGAGCGTCACGGCGATCAGGCCGGCGACGCCTCCCGCCAGGAAGATCAGGATCGTCAGGCGTCGGGCCAGAGGCATCTCGTTGAATTTGGCGAGCATATACCCTGCTCCTCACCCCTTGCGTTTCACGTCTAACGGCCGTCAGACCTGCATCCGCTGGATGTCTTCATAGGCCGAGACGATCTTGTTCCTGATCTGCATCATCAATTGAAACGAGACGTCGGCCTTCTGCAGCGCGATCATGGTCTGGTGCACGTTCTGGCTCTCGCCGGTCATCAGCTTGTCCACGGCCTGGCTGGCCTCGAGCTGCACCTCGTTGGCCTTGGCGATGGCCTCTTTCAGGGTGCCCATGAATCCGCCGCTTGCCTGGCCGGCCGAACCGGCCGCCGCGCCCGGCAACTCGCTGACCGCCGGCGAGGCGATCGGCTTGATACGTATCTCGTCCATACATGACCTCCGTCGAGAAGCGGTCAGCTCTCAGCTTCGGCTCCGGGCTGCCGGCGAAAGCTGACTGCTTGCTGCTACCGGCCGATATCGAGGGCCCGGTTCCACATCGTCTTGGCCGTGCTGATGGCCTGGACGTTGGCCTCGTAGGCGCGCGACGCCGACATCATGTTGACCATCTCCTCCATCACGTTGACGTTGGGCATCTTGACGTAGCCCTGCTTGTCCGCGTCCGGATGCTTCGGATCATACATGGTCTTTCCCGGCCTCTGGTCCTCGACCACGCGCGAGACCCGGACGCCGCTGAGGCTTTGGTCGGCCCCTCCAAACTCGGCCTGCCGGAGCGCCCGCTTGAACTTGGGCGTCACAGGCGAGGTCTGAAACACCACGTCGCGGCGCCGGTAGGCGCCGCTCCCATCGGCCGACTGCGTGGATTGGGCGTTGGCCATGTTGCTGGCGATGACGTTCAGGCGGCGGCGTTGCGCATCCAGGGCCGAGACCGAAATGCCGAGGCTGTCGGTGATATCCATGGGTCCTCCATACCA
>CAZKHY010000035.1:1180-17087 GCA_964552455.1 uncultured Nitrospira sp. | reverse complement strand
CCTTCGGTTGAACCGCCGCGTTCGATCTCCTCGCGGCGGATAGGCACTTTGCCTCTTGTCCTTCTTGCGGCTCATCCCCGATTCAGATGATGGCGAGCGCCCGGAGCAGTTCCTCCTCGGAACGTTCCCGCAGCAGCCGCCCTTTCCAGGACCCGCCCACCCCCCTGCCGAGGAGGCGACGATGCTCCTTTTGTTTCCGCTCCTTCATCCAGCCGGTCCCGGGAGCGCTTTCCCATGTCTGCTCACAATCCCGGCAATAAGTCCCCACCGCCCCGGCTGACTCGGTGGCAGCCACTTCCGGCCCGCCACAGACTGGACATCGCATGAGTCACCTCCACACCAAGCTTGCTAGAGCCGCCCCCTTCGATCACATGGGGGCGGAGAGGTCTTTTGCCACCGGCGTTCTTTCCTAGCGCACGTCCCTGATCGCGCCCAACAACTGCCGGAATCGGATCGAAGCAATCGCGGCCGCCGCGTTGTAATTGATGCCGTTGTCGGCCAGCTTGGCCATCTCAAATTCCAGGCTCACGCTGTTGGCGTCCATGGGAAGATCCGTGGCGGGAATGTCGGCGATGGTTCCCCTGACCCCCTCCACCAAGGTCCCCCGCGGCCCCAGGTGCCGGGGATTGGTCACCTGCAGCCTCGCCCCCTGTTCGCCCCTGACGGCCGACGAGAGCGCTTCCAGAAACTGCAACTCTTTGGCCCGGTATCCAGGCGTTTCCTCGTTGGCGATGTTGGAGGCGATGACCTTGTGTCTCGCCGCCCGGAGGTCCAGGGTTTGCTGGAGCAGGCTCATGGTCTTGTCGAAGATCTTCATCGGTTGCTCCTTTTCCCGTCAGGAATCGTGCAAACGGCGTACCCAGGAAAAACTTCGAACGGCGCATTGCTTCACGAGGCCGGCGGATCAATTTCTCCTGCCGCCGGTTAATTTTTGCCTAGTCCTTCCCCGCCTCTCCTTCCTCTTCCGAAGGAGTCTGGCCGGCCAGGGCCGGAGCGGTTTGTTGCCGATATTCCCGCAACTTGTTGCGCAAGGTCCTGATGCTGATCCCCAATACTTTTGCCGCGTGGGTCCGGTTGCCCTGCACCCTGGCCAGGGTTCTGAAAATGAGATCCCGCTCCATCTCCCACAAGGAGCCACCGCCAGATCCGCCAACCTGGCCGGCCGGCTGCGTCACCGGAATGACGGCCGGGCCGTTTTCCTCCAGGCGGAAATGCTCCGGCTGGATCGTCCCGCCGGAGGCCATGAGGACGGCCCGCTCCACCGCGTTCTCCAGCTCGCGGACGTTGCCCTTCCAGGGACGGTCCATGAGGATCGCGGTCGCCGCCTCCGAGAGCGCCGGAGCCGGCAGCCCGTTGCGCGCCGCGGCCGCGCTCACGAAATGGCGGGCCAGCACCGGGATGTCCGCCCGACGCTCCCGGAGCGGCGGCAGCAGGATGGGAAAGACGTTCAGCCGGTAGTAGAGGTCCTCCCGGAAACGCCCCTGGTCCACCTCTGCGCGCAAGGCCCGGTTGGTGGTGGCGATCACCCGGATATCCACGCGGACCGGCTCGCGGCCTCCGATGCGATCCACCTCGCGCTCCTGCAGCACGCGAAGCAGTTTGGCCTGCAGCCCCAGGTTCATCTCGCTGATCTCGTCCAGCAGCAGCGTGCCCTGGTGAGCCATCTCGAACTTGCCCAGCTTCCGGACGAGCGCCCCCGTGAAGGCGCCGCGCTCGTGCCCGAAGAGCTCGCTTTCGAGCAGCCCGTCCGGCAGAGCGGCGCAGTTCACCGCGATGAACGGCCGGTGCCCCCTCGGACTCCGGCTGTGGATGAAGCGCGCCAGCAACTCCTTGCCCGTCCCGCTCTCGCCGTGGATCAGGACGGTCGCCTGGCTGGTGGCCACCACCTCGGCGATGCCGAGCAGCCGCGCCATCCCGGGATCTTCCGTCAGGAGCGGGCGGCTCTGGATCCCGTTCGCCTCCGGTCCCGCCCCCGGGTCCGTCTCCGCCGCCTCCAGCCTGGCCAGCACCCCTTCCAGCGCCTCGGCGGCGAAGGGCTTGAGGAGATAGTCGCTGGCGCCGTGCTTCATGGCCTCCACCGCCGTCTCCACCGTCCCGTAGGCCGTCATCACCACGACCGCGGTTCCGGGCGAGCGTTTCTTGATTTCCTTCAGCACGTCGATGCCGCTCACCCGCGGCATCTTCATATCGGTCAGGACCAGCCAGGGCCTGTACTGGGTGATCCGGTCCAGCGCCTCCCGGCCGTCGGTGGCTTGCGCGACCCCGTAGCCGTTCCGGCGCAAGGACTCCGCCAACGCCACCCGCATCGACGGCTCGTCATCCACGACCAGGACCGATCGAATTTCCCGTGCCGCGCCCGAATCAGCGCGGTTCGTTGACAAAGCCTGCATAGTCCCCCCGTTCTCTGAAGGATGGATGCGGAACGATGATCGTCAGTTGGGACGACCGCCCGGCGATCCGTCTTCATCCCTCCTCGTTGCTTCGCTGCCCCTGCGGCAGCACGACGGTAAAGGTACTTCCGCGCCCGACGGTGCTCTCGACCTCGACGCGGCCGCGATGGCCCTCGACGATGGCGTGGACGATCGCCAGTCCCAAACCGGTCCCTTCCTCGCGGGTCGTGAAAAACGGATCGAACAGGCGCGAGCGAATGCCCGGCTCGATGCCGGCCCCCGTATCCGACACGGCGAGGCGGACCGACGCGGTCCCCGTCTCTCCCTCCCGGTCCGCCGAAACCGCGATCCGGAGCGTGCCCCCGCCCGGCATCGCCTCCGCCGCGTTCAGGATCAGGTTCAGCAGTACCTGCTTGACCTGGGCCGCATCACACCAGATCCCGGGGACGGCCTCATCCACCCGGAGTTCGACGGCCAGGGCTGCGCGGGTGGTCGCGTGCGCCGCCAGCATGAGCGCGTCGCGCAACAGCGGCTCCGTGGCCTGCCAGCCGAGCCTCGGGCAGTTCGGCTTCGTGCAGACCAGCAGATTGGCCAGCAGGCGGTCCATCGCCTGCACGGCCATGGAAATGTGTTCGGCGTACCGGCGGCGCTCCGGATCCTCCCGGAGGTCTTTCCGAAGCATGGAGGCGAACAGTTCCACGCTGCCGAGCGGGTTGCGGATCTCATGCGCAATGCGGCCGACCACCTCGCCCATGGCGGCCAGCCGATCCCGCCGCTGAAGCCGCTCTTCCAGCCGCCGCATCGCCGAGATGTCGTGCAGCAGCAGGATGCCGCCAGTCGCCTCTCCGCTCCCGTTCCGCAGCGCCGCGCGCGAAAGCGACAAGGGAATGCCGTTCGGCGCCGCCAGCGGGTACCCGCCCCCGTCCAACTTACAGCCGCGCAGGACGGACGTCAGCGACAGGCCCAGCATCCGGCTTCGCGGCAGCCCCAGCAAGGTCTCCGCCGCGCGGTTGCATCGGACGATCGTCCCGCGGTCGTCCGCCACGATCACCCCGGTCGTCAGCGACTCGAGGATCGCCGCGAGATGCCCGCGCATCTCTTCGTTCTCTTTCAGGTTGACGCGGAGGGCTTCATTGCTCGCGGCCAGTTCCAGATCCAACCGTTCCACTCGGGCGGCCAGCGCCTGGTAGGACTCCTGCAAAGTCGACGCGGCGTGGTCGAAACTGCGGAACGCGTTCTGGAGGAGATCCAACTCGAAGGAATCGGTCGCAGCCTGCTGGCTCATGTTTACGAACCTCCCTTCTTCGGCAAGGCCGCCCGCATGGAGACTGACAGACGGTCGACCAGGTCGTCTTCGGAAACATCCGCCAGTTCTTGGAGCTGGCTCCTGGCATCCGCATAGTAACTCTGGGCCCGCCGGATCCTAGCCAACTGGAAACGGACCCATTCCTCCTGCGCCGCCTCCGGCTCGGCACGCAGGGCCAGGCGGTACCGCGTGACCGCGTCGTCATACCGCTTCTCGCGCGTCAAGAAATCCGCGTACCGGATCAGCGCGGCCGGGGCGGCCAGGGCGCCGGCCCGTTCGGCCTCTTCATAGGCCCGGAAGGCCTCGCCGGTCTGCCCCTCCTCCGCGAGTTCCTCCGCCAGCAGGCGCAGCATGTCGGACCGCAAGGGGTGCGCGGAGGCCGGGAAGCTCTGCAGCCAGCGCTGGCTGGTACGGACGGCGCCCGCGTGGTCGCCCAGAGCCCGGTAGGCCAAGGCCAGCCACCGCAGGGCTTCCGCTTTCCAGCGGCCCAGAGGATACTGGATCCGATACCGTTCGAAAACCTGCCTCGCCGCCGTATAGTCTTCCTGATCCAGATAGCACTGCCCCAATCCCAGCAACGCCTCTTCCCTCAAGGAAAGGGCGGACCGGTTTTGAGCCAGCGCCTGATAGAGCCGGATCGCTTCGACCGTGAACCCGGCCCGCCGGTGCACGGCCGCCACCTGCAACAAGACGGTTCCCTCGGCGAACACCTCTTCCGGCGAGCCGCCGGCCTGGTGAAAAAACGTGATCGCGGCCAGATCGTCCTGATCCCCGATGGCCTTCAGAATCCAGGGCTCGAGGATGGCCGAAAGCCGCCGCCCGGCCTTGCCGGGCCAAGGATCATCCGGGACCTGCCCCTCCCGACTGCGCACTTGCCGATAGATCCTGATGGCCTGAGGCCAGTCCTTGCGGGATTCGAACCGTTCGCCCAGATGAAACAGCGCTTCGTTTCCCAGCACCGTGTTCGGGTACGAGTCCGCCACCGACTGGAAGACCTTGTGCTCCTGCATGAGGTCCAGGCGAGGCGCCGGTCCGGCGAGGAACAGCTCCTCCACCGCCATCCGCAGGCGGACGCCTTTCCTGGTCGTGACCTTCTCCATGCTCAGCTCCGCCAGCCTCATGCGTGCGACGGTCTCCCCCAGCGTGTGCGGATGGCGCGCCACCGCATCGGCGTAAAGCAGCCGGGCCCGGTCCGGTGAACCGGCGCGACGGAAACTGTCTCCGATCTGAACCAGGGCGACGGGCGCGTCCGCCGCCCGGGGGTACAGGTTGTATAAGGTGCCGTAGAGCTGCCGGGCCAGGGGATCTTGGCCTATGGCCATCGTCACCTCGGCAAACTTCGTCAGCACCCGGGGATGTTGCTTGACGAAGTCGGGCCACCGACGGTAGCAGGCCTCATAAAGGAGCTGCGCCTGGTTCAGACGGCGCTGGGCATAGAGCGTGTCGGCCAAGCCGATCGTGGCAAGCCGGAGCATCGCCTCGTCACTCGTCCGAGTCCTGAGCAGCTCAAACTGCTGTTCGGCCTCCTGCCATTTCCCCCACTCCATGAAGTTGACCGCCAGGCCCAGCAGGGCCCGCTCCGCATCCGCGCTGGCGGGCGCATCGACCAGCGCCATCTCGTACATGCCCTGCGCTTCCGCATAGGCATTCATCGCTGCATAGAGATCCCCAACCCGCCACCGGTTCCGGGCCTGGTTCGGGGATGAAGGAAAGTCGTGCAGGATCGCCAGATAGGCCAGGATCGCCTGCATCTGGTTCTGCAAAGTCTGCGGGCCGGCCAAGAGGATTTCGGCCAGGAATGCGCGGGCCGGCTCCGCCAGCGCGCCGTCGGAATGCTGCGAGGCAACCTGGCGAAACGCCTCGCCGGCCGCCTTGAAATCGCGACGGGCGTACGCGGTCACCCCTGCTTGGAAAATTTCGGCTCCGGCCCCTTGGACGGGCCTGTCATAGCGGGGCCCCTCATCCGGCAGGGCGAGCCACTGAGTCCCCCGACCGGACCGGGCGGACAGTCCTTCCGGAGCGGACTTGGCGTCCGGTCCTCCATCGGTCCTAAGAGCGGACTGGTCCGGAGGAGAATCGCTCGACCCGACCGGAGAATTCCAGAGGAAACCGCATACAGTAATGATGAGGGCAAGGGAACCGTAGGTACGCACGGCTTCATGTGCGAGCAACTTCTATGCCTCTTGCTGTCGGGGAGACAGCGAGGACAGGCCTGCGTAGTTACGAGGGTTTTGCGAGGGGAACGAGACGGGTCTCCTGAGGGAGAGTCAATTTCAATGAAGGAGACGGCCGGAAGGAGTCAGGACATTGACGGGAGGGCCGGAGCGCACCGCATCAGGCTGGCACTTCCCCTCGCACCTTGGCGTCGAAGCCTTTGCGTTTCAGCTTCTCGACCAACGTCGTGCGATTCAGGTGCAACAACTGCGCGGCCTTGCTCGTCACCCCGTTGGACTTGCGCAAAGCTTCGGCAATGAGGCGATTTTCGTACTGTTCGAGTTCCTTCATCAAGTGCACGCCGGTGCCGTTGAATAAGTCCTGCCCCTGCGTCACGTTCGGGCTCCCGATCGAAGCCGGCATGCTTTGAAGGATTTTCTCCGGAAGGTCGGAAAGGGTGATCGCACCGGTCCTCTTGAGGATCACCAGCCGCTCAAGCAGATTCTCCAGTTCGCGAATGTTGCCGGGCCAGTGATAGGTCATCAGACAGTCCATGGCCTCCGGTGCCACCTCGCCGATGGCCATCTGCTTGGTTTCATTGAACCGGCGGACGAAGTGGTCGACGAGCAGAGGAATATCGCTCTTCCGTTCCCGGAGCGGAGGGATGGTCACCGGAATCACATTCAACCGATAATAGAGGTCCTGCCGGAAGCGGCGCTCCTGGACTGCCGCTTCCAGATCCTGATTTGTCGCCGCGATGATCCGGACATCCACCCGGATCGTTTTCGTCCCGCCCACCCGTTCGAACGCCCGTTCCTGGATCGCCCGCAGCAGCTTGACTTGCAGCGGCGGGCTCATCTCGCCGATTTCATCGAGGAAAAGGGTGCCCCCATGGGCCAGTTCAAACCGCCCCATGCGGGCGTTCATGGCGCCGGTAAAAGCCCCCTTTTCGTGCCCGAAGAGTTCGGACTCCAGTAAATTCTCCGGGATAGCCCCGCAGTTCACCGGCACCAGGGGACGGTCGCGGCGGAGACTGTTGAAATGGAGCATCCGGGCGATTAATTCCTTGCCGGTGCCGCTTTCCCCCTGGATGAGGACGGTACTGTCGCTGTCGGCCACCTTTTCAACGAATTCATGGAGCCGACGCATGACATCGCTTGTTCCAATCAGATGCTCAAGGCGGTATTTTTCTCTGACGGTTTTTCTCAACAGGAGGTTTTCCTGTCGAAGCTGCTGAAATTCAAGGGCTTTCTTGATCACGACGGAAACGGCGTCGAACTGCACGGGCTTGGTGATGAAATCATAGGCGCCGGCTTTCATGGCCTTGACCGCACATTCGATCGTGCCGTAGCCGGTCATCACGACGCAGACGACCTGGGCATTGACCTGGGACACCCGTTCCAGGATCTCAAACCCTCCCATTCCGGGCAACCGAAGATCAGTCACCACAACCTGAACCGGCTCGTCTTTGAGGGTTTGAATGGCGGACTGCCCGTCCGCAACGGCGGTGACCTGGTAGCCTTCGTCGGTCAAAAACTCTTGGAGGGTATCTCGGACAGCCTCTTCATCGTCAACGATCAAGATGTGGGGACTCATTGATGACCCTCCGGTCCGCTCCATGTGATCCGTTCTGATCCGTTGTTCTGTGTACGATGAATGTGGAAACGAAAACTGTGGGGAATTTTTGGCAATCAACCCCCTCTCGATCGGTCAAGCCCGACTGACCTATACCTTTTTCTCGGAGAACTTACAAGAGCAAAAATTGACGTGACTGGGGACATTGTTGACCGCCATGTCATCAGCAAGCTCCGTACCAAGACAAGAGGAGATGGATCGACCTCGGCACGTGTTCGTGGTTCATATCATGCTTTCTTTCCATGGTTCGAATAACCCCTTGAGTTTGCTGAATCAGAACAAGGATCGCACCGTGAACGTTTTTTTTCCACGACGATCGGCAATGGGAAAATCATTGGAGGCACGAAAACTGCTTTCTGTTAAGAAGCTGTGAAGAAGTTGTAGAAAATACTTTTTCCCGGTCGTCAAAGAAATGGCGAGAGAAATATTTTGACGGTCCTCAAGTGAAGAATCGCGGACTGAGACCAGCGTGACAGAGCTGGAGAGGGCCAGAACCAGGCAGAAGTCCTATTCCGATTTGGCGGGAACTGCCCCGGTGGGAGCCATAGTCCCAAGCTGGTCTTCCGATCCGACGGGACCGATGAGATTAAGCGCCGGTACGTCCTTGAGCAGCCTAAATTCAGCCCTGATCTTGAGCATGCGGCTTTTGGACGCCTCACCTCCTCCGGCGCCGGCACGGGAAAGAGCGGAGGCCGCCTCGGCAATCCACTGCTGGAGGCCGTTCTTGGTCGCGTCAACCGAGGCCAGATCAAATCCCTGGTCGCCGGAGGCATGAACCAGGCGCGGTTCTTCTCGAATTTCCTGTCGGCCTGACTCGATCGTCGCGACCACTATCGTCGATCGCTCATTGCCGGGCAAATACCCGAGTCCCCAGGGTCGTTCCGTGACCGGCGGATTCCAGAATCGCTCGATCAGAGACCGCAAGGATTGGATCACCTGTGGTTGCACCGGATCCGAGCCTGCCCCCCCAGGCCTGGTTCGGTCCCGTTCCGCGACCTCGGAAATATCCACGCGCACCATCGCCCGTTCGCGTGGGACGGCATCCACGGTCATGCGGACTCCCGCCACGCCTGCAACCTGTTCCGCTGTCAGGCCGGCAAAGACCGCCTCCCCCCCCTCCACCCTTCCGCTTTCGATCCGGACCTGCTGATCGTCGACCGGAGAGACCCAGTTGGAGACCAGCCAATTGTGCAAGCTGGAATAAATGGCGACCGTGCGGCCTTCCTTTGAAAGAAGCCGCAAGTAAATCCGCCTGGGGTTGTTCAATTCTTTGACGAATTCACGGTTAAGCGAGGGGCGAGACGAGAGCGTCACCTCCATCGCACCGGCCGCACTGGCCTTCTTCAGGACCGTTCCGCCCATGGCGCTCGTCGACTCAGTGACGGCCTCCACCGCCGAGGGCGACAGCCTGACCCGAACCGGCACGCGCAAGGTCAAGGCTCCGTTCGGGGCCCGAACGGAGCGAGCCGGTTGGGTCTCGACCTCAAGCCCGGACCCGGTCAACCGTTCCACCAGCCTGGCCACAATCCGCCGATCACCATCCGGTGATGCGTCAACTTGGCTCATCTGCAGGAGTTCCGCACCGGACAACCCCTTGATTGTCTGCGCATAATTCGAACGGGCAGCCGGATGAGCCGGATCGGCCGCCAGGGCCCGCTCAAATTCCTCCAGGGCTTGAAACATCTTCCCTTCGCGGCTGAGCGTTTCACCGGCATCGTTGGCCTTGGCGGCCGGAACCAATCCGGATCTGGAATCGCCGGTCGTCGCGGCAATCGTCTCGGCGCGGCGTTCGCCGGTGTTCGGAAGCAACTCGAGGACCTTGGCGACCAGCGACCGGGCCACGGAGGACACTTCGGCCACTTTTCCCTCCGCCACGGCGGTGCCCAACACCGTCCCCTGCTCCACCCCCATCATCTGGGCATCGATCCGCAACTGCCCGTCCGTCGCCGTCACGCTCCCGCTCACCAGTATCGTCGCGCCGGCCAGCCGTCCGATCCGCACCGTTGATTCGTCCGCTACCCGGCCGGACATCTGCAGCGCCTGTTCCCGGACCACTTCTTCCAGACGCTGCCGCTGCACGACCAGCACGGAGGGAACCCGAGCCAGTTCCGCCACCAACATGTCGGCCATGCCCTTCTTCATCCACCCCAGCTCCGGATTCCTGGTCCGGTCCTCGAAGTACAGCACCGAGATGACCAGGGTGGACGGGAACTTGGCGGCGCTGGCGGTGCTGGCGGAGGCTTTCGGGAGCGGATCCGGTGGCGCAGGAGGAGGAACCGGCGAAGCCGTGCAGGCTGCCGCTGCCAGGACGACCGGCCAGAGGACAGTCCGGAGCAAGCCGCGGACAAGTGCCGGCCCGTTCCTCGCTCGGCCCGACGTTCGCCGGTCCTTGGAGCATGAGCGCGGGGGCGCCGTCTCTTCCGTAGACAGGACGACCGCCATCGGTCCGGACATGCCGCTATCGGGAGCAGCGGAGGCCATGATCTTCCTTCCACTGCTCGTTGAGTCCGTATATAAACACGAGGATCTCGGCCACGGCTCTGTACAGTTCCGGCGGGATACACTCGTTCAGGTCCAACTGCAGGAGCAGCTCGACCAGATCGCGGTCTTCCCTGATCGGAACCCCGGCCTGCTGCGCCGCGCCGATGATCCGGTCCGCCATCTTGCCCCGTCCCCGTGCCGTGACGCGCGGCGCGGCATAGTCAGGCGGCGCATATTCCAGCGCGACCGCGAAGGGATTCCGACCGGCCCGCTTGTATCCCATCGGTCTTCTCCCGGCTCACAGAACCATCGCTTAGGCGCGCAGGCTGACAAGGCTGAGGCTTGGAACCGCGCGGGCCCGCAGCTCCTCGCCGCGGATCACGCTCGGCTCGGCCACTGCGGCCGTGAGGGCCTCCACCTGGTACCCCCTCTGACTCAGTCCCTTGCTCAAGGTCGGCAGCAGCGCCGCCACGATCCGCTCGATGTCCTGACGCTCGACCAGGAAGCGCACCGCGATCCGTTTGCCGGTCAGCAAAGCATCCACCCGGACCGCCCCGATCCCGTCCAACTCCAGCAGCGACACCAGGTTGTACGGTCGCCCGGTCCGCCCTTGTGGCCGCCCGCCTCCCTCCCCTTCCAGCCGGCTCACATAGAGCCAAGCGGAGGATAACGCCCATGGACCCAGCGGAATTTCCAGAAGCAAGGGTTGTCCCGTTTGGACGTTGAGTGAATTGAGAACCTGCTCCCGCTCAATCACCCTGAGCATGTGCTGAGCGTCCTTCACCCATTCGGCAAGCGGCCCTTGGGCTGGTTCGTGAGGCGACTCGACGGGAAAGGCCCCAGCCGGTCCGGTTGTTTCAACCGGCTCGGCCACAGGGGACCTGGCATGGGCTCTGAGCGTCGCCAGCAACCACCCTTTCAATGTTGGTTCGACGGCTCCCTTGAGTCCGTCCCCTCCCTTCTCCAGCAAGGGAAGGAGTGATTGCTCATGTTGCAATCCCTTGGCCAGCAAGGCCTCTTTCACCTGAGGTCCGCTGATGTTGCCTGTTTTCAAAACCAGGCGCTCCTGTAACTGCTCCAACTCGCTCCCCACCCCATCAGGGAGCAGTTCGTGCCGGACGGCGGTACGGACCGACCTCAGCAATCGTTCAAAGCTGGCGTCGAATGACTCGTCGGCCGGCAGGAGGGTCCGGAGAAGCCGGGGAATCGGGTCCGGATCATTGACCGGGTCATTGGCAAGAATGTTGGAATGAGCCGAGGTGGGGGTCTGGACCGATCGGCCCTGCACTTGGCCCTGGTTTGCCTGGGCCTCTTTCCCTGCCTCTACCGCTTCCGGCACCTTGCTGAGGGTCGCCACAAGCCCCCCTTCCCCTTTGGGTTGGAAGGGCTGAATGGTCGTCGGCCCCTTGAAAGAGGCGAGGGAGCTTGGCTTCGTTTCTTGATCCGCTTCTTGGGTGGCCCGGTTAGCCCGGTCGATCGTCTCTGGTTGCTCGGTCGGCTCAGGCTGTTTCACTTCCATCCGAGCCTGAACCGAAGGAAGGACCCTCCCGGTCCGAACCGGAATGTTTGCGTGAGTGGTCCCGGTTTGAACGAGCAAGCTTGTGTTCTTCCCGTAGACAGGCAAGTCGGCGGGTCCGGCTGGAACCGGACCCGGCGGCCCGGCGGATCTGGCCGAGACCGACGACAGTGGCAGCGGAGGAACCTGAGCGAGCTGAGATTGGCTGCTCTTGGCGGCCGGAACCGGCTGTTGAGGGCTTTGGGCTTGGAGCGGCTGTTCAAGCTTGAGAAGGATCTGCCCGTTGGCCCGTTCGACCCGAGCCTGAATCACCTGACCCGGCTCCAACGGGCCGGCCAGGGAACTGGCCGCCAGAGGGATGCCTTTCACCAGGATCATCAGTTTACCGGGGTCCTGGGCTTCCAGGACCAGGGCTTGAACCGATTCACCCGGCACGAACAGCGCCTGCTGCCCTGATCCTCTCCCGGCTGGCCGAAACGATTCGGTAATGTCAAGGAGGATCGGCAGCATAGGCCTTCAGATACGTGGGCACGCTTTGTTATCGGCGGGGAGGCCTCAAAACTTGACCCCCTCTTTCAATTTCCTTTCTCCACCTGCAGTTACGACTCACAACCGCCCAGAAGTATCGATCGGGGCCGGGGATTTCATAGTAGCAGAGAGCGGCGGGAAGGCTCCGTTCACGGAGGAGCCCCACGGTGAAAGAGTTCGCAAAAAGTGCAAGTCCGCGATTTTTTCCGTTCCTCCCGTTCATGGACCAGTCTCTTGGCCCTCGCAATTTGTTCGGATGTCATGGTGCCGAGCAGAAAGTCCCTGGCATCCAGCGCAGGCTTGTTTCCCTGTTCGGCGGCAAGGTCGATCCAGTAGTAGGCCTCGACGTAGTCCCGCTGCACCCCTTGGCCATTGACATGCATCAGCCCCAGGTTGTACTGAGCTCTCGCATCCCCTTGCTCCGCCGCCCGATGGTACCAGTGGAAGGCTTCCTTGTCGCTTTGCGGCACCCCTTGCCCCTTGTCGTAGAGCAGGCCGAGATCATACTGAGCTCTGGCCTCCCCGCGTTCGGCCAGATCGCGCAGTTCCTCGATGGCCTTCTTGTAGTCGCCATGGGTATAGGCCTTGTCGGCGCGATAGTCCTCGCATGAGACCAGAGCCGCATAGATGACCAGCATCCCCAGCGGAACCAGCCGGGACCCTGCGTTCACCGCCATGGGCCGCTTCTCCCGCTCCATTCACTTACCCGATTCCCTTGTCCAGTAGTAGTAGGCATTGTCTTCGGCCTTGATCTCGCAGAGGCGACCCGTCCCTGGGCTGTTGCCGTGAAGGTAATAGCGCGGGGGGATGGACACCATCTCCAGCCCATCGTCCGACAGGACCAATTCCGCTTTGACCCTGGCCGTTTCCTTGGCACAGCCCCCCCCTTCACCGTAGAGGGTCAGAAATCCTGTCAGCCGCTGCCCTCGCCTCACCCCCTCAAACTGCGTGCTCCCGGCCTTTGCGGTCTGGTAACCGACGTGGTTGTTCTTTTCAATGGTCATGGTCACCTCAAACCCTTGCTGGGCGACCCGCACCGATCCGAAGGGGAACGGTCCGGCCGAGAGGTTCCACTTTCCGGAGAGGTCCAGGAACTCACGATGGATGTCCGTCGCGGCGGCGACGGCAGCGGGGCCGTAGGCGGTCTCCATGAACGCGAGGAATTTTTCGTTGTCCGACAAACGCCGCAGCCGAGGCTCCGTCAGGATCGCCTCCGCCTTGAGCCCTGCTTCCTTGGCTCCCCGATCAAGCAGGGCGACGGCGTCGCCGTCTTTGTTCTCCCAGGCAAGGATCGCCGCGGCCGAGACGGCGTACTCAGGGTTTTGCAGCGCATCGAACGCCAGGATCAGGGCATTGACGGCCCGCCTGGCCAGATCGATGCTCTCCCCGGACCGAGCCCCCTGGCCGTGATGAAAGTGGTACCGGTCGGCCTCCTCCCATCTCTCATACAATTCGTACCCTTCTCTCCACTTCTCCCAGCCCAGCTTGTCCAACGGCCCCTTCCAGGCCGCCAGCAGCCGCTGCGCGTCCCCAACCATCGCGGGCTCCTTGGCTTGCTTGACCACCGAGCGGAGGATCTTCGCCCCTTCCGTGAATTCCTGGATCTGGTCCCAGAGTCTGGCGGCTTTCAGCCCGGTTTCCGCTCGGGCCGGCATCGCCCGCCAGGCCTCGGTATACTCCGCCGCCGCCTTGGTGACATACCCTTTCGCCAGGGCTTGGTCCCCGGCTTTCACCCGCTCCCAGTAAATGCGTTTCTTCCCGATGGCTTCGATGAGCCGCTCGACCATGATCCGCCGATCGGCTGGCACCCGCGCCAAGGCGGCTTGTGCATACCGGCCCGCCTGATCGATGGATTCCTGGTAATAGAGCGCCTGGGCGGCGCTGTAGTGCCCCTCGAATCGTTGCTCGTCGACTTTGATGGCTTCCCGAGCCGCCGACAAAGCCTCCGCGAACTCCGCCCGCTTCATGAGGCTCTCCGCCCGGCTCAACGCCGACTCATAGGGATCGGGCTCAGCCGCCTGCAAGGGGACCGGAGAAAACCACAAGGCAAGAGCGCCGACACAACCGAGCCACAGGCTGACCCGCCGCGATGTCCTCACGCTGCCTCTCCACTCCACGAGATCATGATGCCGGACGACCGCGCGGGCCTTGATCCGCGCCGTCACCTCTCCGGAGCCTCTACTTCGGGACCTCTTGGGCGCAGCGAAACCCGATACTGTCGTACCGGTACGACGGCGTGTCCCAGTCCCGGTTGGCCGAACGTATCCGCAGCCTCCCATTGGCCCAGGACCCGCCGCGAATGACCTTGAACTGCCCGTTCGGGGGGCCCTTCGGGCTCCGCTCCGGAAGCCGCGTGTAGTCTCCTCCGTACCAATCGTCCGTCCACTCCCCGACGTTCCCGATCATGTCGTACAGCCCCCAGGGATTCCGCTCGAAGGAACCCACCGGGGCGGTCCTGGCAAAGCCGTCGTCGTACCCGGCCATGATTCCCCCGACGAGCCGCCTGGCGGACTCATCCGCCAGATTGCCGACGCGCCGAGGCCCCGGGTCCCCGTTCCCCCACCAGAAGCGGGTCCGCGTCCCGGCCCTGGCTGCATATTCCCATTCGGCTTCGGTCGGCAAGCGCTTGCCGGCCCAGTTGCAGTAGGCTTTCGCATCCTTCCAGGAAACCGACACGACGGGATGGTCCATCCGATTGGAGGTCGCGCTCGTCTGGCTCCCTTCCGGCTGACGCCAGTTGGCCTCCTTCACGACCTGCAATCCCTCTCCCTCCACCCAGGCCTTGGCCTTTCCTTCTTTCTCAGCCGTGGTCTGGTACCCGGTGGCCCGGACGAATTTCTCGAAGAGCCGGTTCGTGACCTCGTAGACATCAAGATAAAAAGCGTTCAGAGCGACCCGGTGGCGGGGGGACTCGTTCTGGTACCAGCCCTGGCAGGTGGCTTCATCATTGCCGGACATCGCTTCGCATTCCTTCACGATCAGTTCCACCTGATCCGGCATGCTGCCCATCCAAAACTCTCCGGCAGGAACGAGCGCCATGGGAGCGCCGTCTTTGCCGGTCACTTTTTGCGGCAGGTCGTGCGACGTGTCGTTGGATGGAGGAGGGTCCTGCCTGGGCAGATCATGCTGGGGCGGGTCGCCTCTGGGAGCTTGCGCCGGCGTCGGCGGGGGGCACAGCCCGACGGCAAGCCATACAAGCATAGCCAGAGCAATCAACAGGCGCCGCATCACAAGTCACTATAGGTAGTGTTGCAAGTCAAATCAAGAGCGTGAGCAATCGCTTCAACATCGAATTTTTTCCAAAGAGGCTCAAGATTGGGTGGCAATCTGCCGATAAGCGTTATACGTATTAAGTATATGGTTACTCTCTGCGTCAAGGCGAGCAATGCTGTCGCTATTTCCAGTCGGTAGAGCGAGGGTGGAAACGGACGAATCTGCGCGAGACTCCAGGACAAATCGTCCATCGCAATCGAGGGGTCGGAGGTATTTAAAAACTCATCACCGGCGCATGACGATGAAAGCGCTCGTGATCGCGTACGTTATCGGGGGAATCATGGGGGTGAGTTTGCAGTATACCAAAGCCGCCTGGGAAATCTTCGGCGGGCTCATGGCTCTGCAAATGAGATACTACGTCCCTAAAGATCAGGAACGTTTACGTTACATGCATCAAATGAAGGTGCTCGAAGCGAAGCAAGGTGCCCAAGCGGGGAGTTGATCCCCCACGTCTGTGGAAGCAGGCTGTCTGCCGACCTCGAAGAAACGGAACCTTCGACATCCCATCTCCCCTCATTTCCCAATCCTCCCCGATCCAGACCGTCCCCGATTCAAATCGTAAGTCCCCGTATGCAGTGACCTTTGGTTCCGGAGGCCGGCCCCGAACCGACAGGCCCCTTGCGG
>CAZKHY010000035.1:0-1080 GCA_964552455.1 uncultured Nitrospira sp. | reverse complement strand
CTACCCTTCTGTACCCTTCCCGACGCACACCTTGCCTGCGTTCATGTCCTCGGCGGCGATCTTCTCCCGTCCATTGCATGACATGGCACCGTCGGTCGTGTCCTAATCTGCGCTCCCCTCCTGATCGACGCTCTCTCCCTGATCGACGGTCCTTCCATGTCGTCGGGTCCTGTTGCGGAGAGTCTCTCACGGCTATCACGCCGTCACTGGGAGAGGAACCTAGGAGCCGCCCAATAGTGGTAACGAAGCGGAGAAGATCTCCCGACTTTTCCAAAAAGACTGCACGTCCCTGGGCGACCTGGTCACAGACCGTTGGGGGCGGCTCTTCTCCGGAAATATAGAGGACCTTGGCCAGCGGGCAGCACGTCGTAAACCGTTCAACTAATTGAGGTCCCGACATGCCGGGCATCTGGATGTCTGTAATGAGGAAGTCAACGGGATGAGGCTGCGCCGTGGCAATCTCAAGCGCAGCGGGCCCAGTCCCTGCAGTCAGAACCTGGTAGCCGCGACGTTCCAGCAGGTCTTCCAACAGGCTTCGTATTTGAGCGTCGTCGTCAACGACGAGAATGGTAGCCATGATGCATGCCGAGAGACGGTACTTGTAGGGCAAACCACTACGGTCAGTCAAGTCCGCACTTATACTCATAGTTGGACTTTGCCTTCAGTTGGGGACATTTCCCGTTTAGGTCGTTTGCTGGCGCGCACGGAAAAGCGGGGTCAGGGGGCACAACGCCGATCAAAAATTTTCATATGGCCTGGCGCAAGGCCTGTGCGGCGGGAGCCCGGACCGGATCCCCCATGACTTCAGACGGACGGCTGTGCGGAACCTGGAGCGGGCGGGCGTCTCCCGGTCCGCCGCCATGAACTTGACCGGCCATAAGACCGAAAGCGTCTATCGGCGGTACGCGATCACGTCGGAGGCCGATCTAGCGGAGGGGTCAGAAAACTGGCTGCTCGCCAGGAGAGAACGGGCAAAGCACGGACAAAGCAAGCCCAGATGAGGGAGAAAGGGGAACGGCCGATTCTCCTAACTATGCGAAAATTGGTGCCGGAGGCCGGACTCGAACCGGCACGCCCCTT
>CAZKHY010000034.1:0-27534 GCA_964552455.1 uncultured Nitrospira sp. | reverse complement strand
AGCTTGGGAAGCTAGGACTCTACCACTGAGCTACGCCCGCCCTCTCTTCTCTGCTCGATAAGCGGCATCGCACATTTAAGTGACCGACGCTCGCAGACCCTTATAACAGGTATCCAACGGCTAGACCCGGAAGTGGATGCAGCCCTCAATATATCAGAGCGAAGTGAATCCTACGCTGGCATCCCCAGCAAGTCAAGGGAGGAGAAAGCATACCCTCTTATCCACCAGACTGATACTCCACAACAACAAATCTCCGACGTCCAATGCGAAGCCGATACTGACGGCCAGGAATCAACGCCCATCGGACATTAGGGTCAGTCTGCTTTTGCCCATCTATTTCAACCCCACCTTGTATGATCAATCGCCTCGCTTCGCTCTTGCTCGGCACCAGGCCGGTACGGGCGACCAATTCAAGCAATCCGATGGCCGGTCTCGCTTGATCCGTCACATCGGCAAGAGTCAGCCTCACGCGCGCATCCGGCTCATCAGGAAACTCTTTCTCACTAAACCGATGCACAAATTCATTCCGGGCCTGAGCAGCCGCATCGGTGTCGTGGTATCTGGCCACGATTTGTTCGGCGAGTTTTTGCTTGGCCTGCATCGGATGAGCGGCTTTGATACTTTCCAAGCTCTCCGTGGTCAGCAGTTCGTAGTACCGGAGCATGAGGGTATCGCTGATGGACATGAGCTTGCCGAACATGTCCTGAGGCCGATCCTCCAGCGCGATGTAGTTGCCGAAGCTTTTGCTCATCTTCCGGACCCCGTCGGTCCCTTCCAGCAACGGCATCGTGAGCACCACCTGGGGCTCCTGCCCATAGTCTCGCTGCAGATCGCGCCCGACGAGAAGGTTGAATTTCTGATCCGTCCCGCCCAGCTCCACATCGGCCTTCAACGCAACCGAGTCGTAGCCCTGGATCAGGGGATAGAGAAACTCGTGGATGCTGATCGGCTTCTGCTCGTGGTAGCGCTTGTGGAAGTCCTCCCGCTCCAGCATCCGCGCCACCTTGTAGTGGGCGCTGAGCTGGATCAGGTCCTCCGCCGTCATGGGACTCATCCACTGGCTGTTGAAGACCACCGTGGTTTTCTGCGGGTCGAGAATCTTGAAGATCTGCCGCTCGTAGGTCTTGGCGTTCTCACGAACTTTTTCTTTCGTGAGGGCCACGCGGGTCTCGGAGACGCCGGTGGGATCCCCGATCATGCCGGTGAAATCCCCGATCAGAAAGACCACCTCATGGCCGAGTTCCTGGAAGTGCTTGAGCTTGTGGATCAGGACCGTGTGGCCGAGGTGCAGATCCGGCGCGGTGGGGTCAAACCCGGCCTTGACGCGCAGGGGCCGCTTCTCCTTCAGGGAGCGGACCAGTTTGGATTCCAACTCGCTCTGCTGGATGACCTCCACCGCCCCGCGGAGAATCAACCCGAGCTGACGCTCCAGTTCCGTCACGGCCCTTTCCTTTCCCCGACCGTCCCTGCCATCAACAGAGGCCTGAGCTGCTCCATGCGCTTCGGCCCGATCCCCTTCACGTTTTGAAGTCCCTCGACCGTCCGGAACGGACCATGCGCCCTTCGATACTCGACCACCCGTTGGGCCAGGACCTCTCCGATACCGGGCAACGCCTGCAGTTCCTGGACCGAGGCTCGATTGATGTCCAGCCTGGACTTGCGTGAGGCGCGATCGGCTTCCGCCGACCCAGCAGCAACGGCTTCGGCGGCCGGCTTCATGCCGGCCGGCTTGTCCCGGCTCGGCTCGAGCGCCCCCTGCGCCGTCGGCTGGGGCGAGCCGGTGAGCGAATCCTGCCGAGTCGGCCATCCGATCCACAGGACCAGCGCGACGGTGGCCGCCAGCATGGCGGCCTTGATCAGCAGCGACCGAACCATGGTCTGCAAAGTCCGCAAGTCAACAAGTCGAAAGTCTCAAGACTTGATGACTTGACGACTTTCAGACTTTAGGACGTTCTTTTCCGCGCCAGATGGATCGCCATCCCTTCCACGTCCTCGGCCGCCTCCATGACTCCTTCGGCCAGCGTCGGGTGGGCGTGGATCATGTCAGCGACGGCCGAGGCGGTGGTCCCGAGTTGCATGGCGAGGGCGGCTTCGTGCACGAGGTCGGCGGCATGCGCACCCACGATGTGGACGCCCAAGATTTTTCCGGTTGTGGCATCCGTGATGATTTTGAAGAGGCCGGTGGTGTCCCCGGCTCCCTGCGCCTTGCCCAGTCCCATGTAGCGGAACCGGCCGACCTTCACGTCCGTTTCCGGCTTGAGCCCCAGAGAAGTGCTGCGCTCGCGCGCCTGCTGCTCCGTCATGCCGACACGCCCGATCTCCGGCAGGGTGAAGATGCCGGCCGGCACCACGTTGTAGGCCATTTCCCTGGGATGCCCCATGATGTTCCCCGCCGCGACTTTTCCCTGGGCGGAGGCCACATGGGCCAGCATCGCCTTGCCGACGACGTCGCCGATGGCATAGACGCCCGGCACGTTGGTCTCCAACCGGTCGTTGACGAGGATTTCCCCCCGCTTCCCGACCTGCACCCCCGCCTTTTCCAAACCGATCCCCTTGCTGTTGAACCCGCGCCCCACCGAGACCAATAGTTTCTCGGCTTCGACCGCCGTTCCATCCTTCAGAATAGCCTTGACCGTCGCACCCTGCCGCTCCAGCTTTTCCACCGTTGTCCCGGTCTTGATCGTCACACCCCGCTTCTTCAGCTCCCGGTCCATGAACGAGGCGATTTCCTCATCCTCCAACGGCAGGATGCACGGCATGAGTTCCACCACGGTGACTTGCGCGCCGAGGCCGCTATAGAGGGACGCGAACTCGCAGCCTTCTACCCCACCGCCGATGATCAGCAGGCTGGTCGGGATGACCGTCAGATCCAAGGCTTCTTTGCTCGTGATGATCCGCTGGCCGTCGATGGGGAACAACGGGAGGTTGGGCCAGGAGGAGCCGGTGGCCAGGATCACGGCATCCGCCTGGACCGTGGCTTCGCCGCCGTCGCGCCTGCCGACCCGGATGGTCCGCTCATCGAGCAAGGTCCCTGTGCCGTCCAGATGCTCGATCTGCCAGGTTTTAAACAGCGTCGCGATGCCCCTGACCAGGCCTTCCACCACCTTGTTTTTCCGGGCGACCATGCGGGCCAGGTCGTAGCCGACCGCTCCGCCGAGCTGCAGGCCCATCTCGGCCGCCTTCTTGGCCTTGTCCCCCAATTCCACCACCGCCAGAAGCGCCTTGCTGGGAATGCAGCCCCAGTTCAAGCAGACCCCGCCCAGCGCCTGGTTCTCCACGACGGTCACGCGGGCCCCGAGCTGGGCCGCCCGGATCGCCGCGACGTACCCGCCGGGACCGGCGCCGAGAATGGCGATGCGCTTGGGGTCGGGCATGTTATTTCTTGGACGCGAGAAAGGCGTCGTACTGAGCGGCGGTCATGAGCCCGTCCACCTGTTTGGGGTCGGACAGCTCGATCACCGCCATCCAGCCCTTGCCGTAGGGGTCCGAGTTGACCACTTCCGGGTGATCCTTCAAGTCGGCGTTGATCTTGACGATCGTGCCGCTCACGGGGGTGTAGATGCTGGAGGTCGTCTTCGTGGATTCCACCTCGCCGATCTGCTGGCCGGCTGCGACCGCCGTCCCCGGCTTCGGCAACTCGATGAACACAATGTCGCCGAGCGCGTCTTGCGCGAAGTTGCTGATTCCCAAGGTGGCCTGCTTGCCCTCGACCTTGACCCACTCGTGTTCTTCATGATACCGGAGATTCGTCGGCTCCATCGTCTCTTCTCCCTTGCGCGATCCGTGCCGGACCAGTGAAAAAAAATCGTCGCGCGATCCTAGTGGCAGCGGGCCGGATTTGTCAAGGAACGGTGCTGGCCGTCGTGCTCCCGACGGGCACGTACAGGATCCCGACGCCCTTCGCGAACGGGGCGCGATCCGATTCCGCCTTGAGCTCCGAGGCTCCCTTTAGAAGATCTCCGTTCCGAAGCGGCGCCGTCCCCCACACCTTTCCCGCCTCCCCGATCAACTCCACGGCTCGTTCGATGCTCCCCGGCATTCCTTCCCTCCCTCCGGGCCCCATCGACAGCGGCTCGCCGATGACATAATAGTCAAAGCGCAACCGCTTGGCCTCCAAGAGATCTTCATTCAGCCGGACCAGCGCCCGGACGGGATCGGTAGTGGCCTCCGGATGCACTTCCAGTGCAAACTCAAGCTGCGGGAATCGCTTGCGGAGGGCCTCCCGGAGCCTGTCCATCACCCTGAGCAGTTCCCGCGCCCTCCAGCCGGCCCATCGCCAAAACTCCGGGGCTGGATCCCGCTGGGCCTTCGGAGAAAGTCCCGGGTTGATTGAGCCGGCGAGCGTGATCGGTTCCAGTTTGATCCCGAAGTCCCGTTCGAACCCTTTCAGCCCGTACGGGCTGAACCCCTCGGCCGGCCCCGGAGGGGCATCGGCCCGGAAAAGAATACCATCCACTCCGCCGGCAGCCAGATCGGTGAGGAGACCGATCAGGTATTCCTGAAAGGCCGGGTGGAAAAGATCCAGCGCTTCCGATGCGACAAGCTGCCGCTTCGCGGGATCAAAGACCGGCTCGGTCCACCCCAGTTGAGGCTCCAGCCAGTTCATCCGCCAGAGCGTGACAGCCGAAAAAACCTGAAGTCCGTGCCGATGGGCGATTGGCACCAGCGGTCCGACCACGTCCCGGACCGTCGGCGCCCAGTGCGTCTTGAAATACACGCCGGCTTGATGCGTCGGCTGGCCGGCCGGCCCCCCCCCGTTCTGCTCCGGCCTGTCCCCCTGGACCGTTCCGGTCTCCAGCACCAACGTCGTCACACCGGCCTGAGCCAGTTGCCCCAACCACCCGTCCAGGTGCTGCTGGTCGGGAAGCCGATGGGATGGAATCAGCATCGCGGTGCGGCCGGTCGCTCGACGCGGCGTGACGGCCAGCGTCTGCTCCAGCTCGGTGATACGGCGCCTGGCTTGAAGGCTCAGCTCCCCCTCCTTGGCCGTTTGGGCCACGAGACGGTACTGGGCCAAGGCTTCCGTGACATTCCCCGTCTGTTCGTACGTGCGCGCAAGCCACCAGTGCGCTTCCGGGAGCAAGGATGATCGGGGATAGGTCGTGAGCAAGCGCTGCAGAAGCATCCTGGCGGCTTCGTGACGCCCCTGGGTCAGTAAGAGGCGGGCGTCACGGAGGAGTCTCGTCTGAACTTCAACGGCGGGATCTGTGGGGCTGACGACACGAGCGGGGCCTTGCACTTCCTTGACGTGGGGTGGAGTGCAACCGGCCCAGAGAAGGATCGAGGCCAGCACCGCCCCGGCGAATCGGGAGGGCGCGGCGGGAGAACAGCGGGAACGTGCAAGGCTCATTCACTGGCCGGCGAGTGGCCCGTCATGCCGAACGAACGGACCGCGCCTGGCGCGGCCGTCGGGCGTGCGGCGCAGGGTCGCCGCAGTCCCGTTTGATCACCGCGCCACCAGTTCCATCTCGGGGAAGAAATACCCGATCTCAAAGCGGGCGGTGTCCGGCGAATCGGATCCGTGGACGGCATTGTACTCAATCGACGCCCCGTGCTTCGCCCGGATCGTGCCGGGCTCCGCCTTGGCCGGATCGGTGGCCCCCATCAGCTCGCGGTGACGCTTGATCGCGTTGTCGCCGGCCAGGACGAGCACGACCACCGGTCCGGAGGACATGAAGGTCGTCAGGCTGTCGAAAAACGGGCGCTGCCGATGTACGGCGTAGAAGCCTTCCGCCGCCGTTTTGGACAACGACATCATCCGCATCGCGACCGGCTTCAGATTGGCGGCTTCATAGCGCGCGATGATGTCCCCGATCGCGTTTTTCTTCACCGCGTCGGGCTTGATAATGGCCAAGGTCCGTTCGCTCATGTTCCGTCACTTTCTCCTTGAAGATTGATCAAAACCGCATCTCAACGAGGAACTCATTCTAGAGGAAAGCCGCGATGGGATTCAAGCGCGGAGACCGGACGGTCGGAAGCTCAGGACCGGAAGCGATCCGCCAGTTCCTCCGGCTTGAAGACCCCCCGCTCCGTGACGATGGCGGTGACGTAGGAGGCCGGCGTCACGTCAAAGGCGGGGTTGAGGACCTCGACCCCGTCCGGCGCCACCGGGAGGGTCCCGCAGATGGACGTGACCTCCCGTGGACTCCGCTGCTCGATGGGAATCTGCTCCCCCGACGCGGTCGTCAGGTCGATCGTGGAATAGGGCGCCGCGACGTAAAAGGGAATCCCATGGGCCCTGGCCAGCACCGCCACGGAATAGGTCCCGATCTTGTTGGCCACGTCTCCGTTGGCCGCGATGCGGTCCGCCCCGACGATACAGAGATGGATCAGCCCCTGCTTCATCAGCGACCCGGCCATGTTGTCGGTGATCAGGGTGACCGGAATCCCGTCTTGCATCAATTCCCAGGCGGTCAAGCGGGCCCCTTGCAGCACGGGGCGGGTCTCGTCGGCCAGCACCCGGATCTGCTTGCCCTGCTCCCAGGCGGCGCGCACCACCCCGAGCGCCGTGCCGTAGCCAGCCGTGGCCAGGGCTCCCGCGTTGCAATGGGTGAGAATCGTCTGCCCGCTCTTGACCAGCGCCGCCCCATGTCGCCCCATCGCCTTGTTCATGGCAATGTCTTCATCCAGGATCCGCTGCGACTCTTCCGTGAGACGATTCTTGATCTCGGCGAGAGGCCGGCCCCGCAAGGTCCCCAGCGTCCGCTTCATCCGGTCAATGGCCCAGAACAGGTTCACGGCCGTCGGACGCGTCGCCGCCAAGCGGTCGCAGATTTCAAGAACTTCTTTAGAAAAAGCATCGTAAGCCGATGCGGCAACCGCCTGAGCCCCGAGCGCGACCCCCATGGCAGCCGTCACGCCGATGGCGGGTGCGCCGCGGACCCTCAACTCCTTGATCGCCCGGGCGACAGTGAGATAATCCCGGCAATCCAGAAACTCGACGCGACCGGGGAGCAGGCTCTGGTCCAGAATCCTGACCGCTCCATCTTTCCATTCGACCGTAGGAACCATCGGCATCCTTCCTCCGCTCTAGGGTATCGCCATAGACCAGCCGTATCCGTCATGCCCGCCGGGAGGTCTGCTCAAGGATCGTGATGATGATCACGATCAGCGCTGCCTGGGCCAGCAGCAGAATGGCATCCCTCGTATCGGCCCTGCGCAGCACGATGGCCGCCAGCCCCAGACAGATCGTCAGCGCAAAGATCATTTCCACGCTGGCCCTCTGGCTGCCGAGCAACCGCTCCAGCCGGTGGTGCAAGTGATCCTTTCCCACATAATCGATCCACTCCTTGACCGTCCCGACTTTGCCGGTCACGATCCGCTCCACCGTGATGTGGATCATATCGTAGATGAGCACGCCGAAGATGAGCAAGGGGTTGCTGAACGAGACGATCGGGTTGTTGTCCGCCCAGTTCCCCTTGACCGCCAGACAGGCCAGGGTAAAACCCAGAAACGTGGCGCCGCCGTCGCCCAGGAAAATAAGAGCCGGCCCCTTGCTCATCCTGAAGTTGTACGGGAAAAAGCCGAGACTGGCCCCGATGATCGCCACCGCCAGCCAGGCGAGGCCTGGCTGGTCGGTCTCGTAGGCCACCAGCCCCATGAAGAAAGCCATCAGTATCGACAAGCCGGCGGCCAACCCGTCCATCCCGTCGAAGAAATTGAACGCGTTCGTGATCCCCACCATCCACAGCAGGGTCAGAAAGAGGTTGACGGGGGTCCCCAGAGGGCCCGGCGGAAAGAGCGTCAGCACGATCCCCGAATAGATGACGAGCCCGGAGGCCACGATCTGGGCGGCCAGCTTGACCCAGGCCGGCAGCTCTTTGGCGTCGTCGGCCACCCCGACGACCAGCAGCAGCGATCCGGCCAGCAGGATCGCTTCCAGGTTGAAGGGCAGGATCGAGTTGACGACCACCGAGCCTGCGAACCCCAGATAGACCGCGACCCCTCCGACCCGCGGGATCGGCGCCCGATGAATTTTCCGCTCCGACGGCTGGTCGACCAACCCCCATTTGGTCCCCAGCCAGATCATCACCGGCGTCAAGGCAAAGGACGTGGTGAAGGAGAGAAGCAGAATATAGAGCCACCGCAGACCTTCGGCGACAAAATACTCGCGAACCGGCGGAACCAGCAGGACGATGGCGCCGCCGAGTCCGGCCAGGGCGCTCCGGACCGGCCATCGCCGGTCCCAGCGGTCCGACCACGTCATGCCAGTTCCTCACAGAGCGTCCGGATGGTCCGGTCGACTTCCTCGTCCGTCATCGAAGGATAGATGGGCAGGGACAGCGCCGCCCGACTTGCGTCCTCGCTGGCCGGATAGCCGGATAAGCCAAGGTACCGGTGCAAGGGCTGGAACACGGGCTTCCGGCATTGGACCCCGCGCCGTTCCATGCGTGCCAGCACGGCATCGGCCGAACGCGAGGAGCCGGGCAGCCTGACGACAAACCGGTAATAGATGTGCGAGCGGCCCGGGGGGACCGCCGGTAAGTCGAGGCCGGTCCGACCGAGGGCGGACCGGTAGGCGGCGGCGATCGCCGCGCGTCTGTCGAGAAAAGAACGGAGTTTTCCCAACTGGCTGAGCCCCAAGGCCGCCTGCAGATCGGTCATTTTGCGGTTGAACGCGGCCGCCTCCAGCGTCGGCTCTTCGTCATATTCCCGCAGGGCCCGCCCCCGATCCAGCAACCGGCGGTCGTTCGACAGGAGCATGCCGCCCTCGCCGGTGCAGAGCAGCTTGGTGGCATAGAACGAGCAGACCGCGACGGCCCCGACGGTCCCCACCCGCCGCCCCGCCTCGGTCGCGCCCAGCGTCTGTGCACAATCCTCGATCAGGGGCACCCCGAGTGCCTGCAGCCCGGTCAAGTCGGCCGGAAGCCCGAACATGTGCGGCACGATGACGGCGCGGGTGCGGAACGACAAGGTTTTCTTGACCTCGGCCGGATCGATCGCATAGGAAGCCGGCTCGATATCCACAATCTTCGGCCTGGCCCCGACCCGGACCACCGCCAACCAGGGCGCGGCGCAGACATAGCTGGGGAGAATCACCTCATCGTCCGATCCAACCCCCAGCACCAGAAGCGCGAGTTCCAATGCGGCCGTCCCCGAGCTGACCGCCACTCCGCCGGCCACCCCCACCGCCGCCGCCATTCCCCGTTCAAATTCCTCCACGCGGGGCCCCTGTGCAAGCTGGCCGGATCGCGTCACCGCCGTCAGCGCCCGGACCTCCTCGTCGCCGACGGTCGGCCGGGAATGGGGGATGATGGGGGATGGCGTCGTCACGGGTGGATGTCCAGGAACATCCGCAGCGGGACGAATCCTTCCGCGCTGGTGACCCGCCCCTGGATCCCGCGAAAATGCGCGGCAGCACGAATCACATCGACGATGGTGAGTTTTTCGATGTTCGTCTTCTTGACCTGCGATTCGTGCGCGCGGAGCGCCTCGATTTTCTCTTCCAGCACCGCATCGATGTCCACGAAGACGGTGGGGGAAAAATTTTGCGTGGTCGGGCCTTCGTAGAACAAGACGTTCCTGGTATAGCGCGTCGCGGTCACCGTGCTGGCCGCCAGGTTCCGATGGTCCTGGTGCGTGTCGTCGGGATAATGGACGAAGATGACCTGGGGGTCGACTTCGCGGACGACCTGTTCGATCTTTCGAATCAGGCCTCGATCCAGGGGCACTTCCGTATCCCGGAACCCACCCCAGTAGACCTTCTCCGCCCCGAGCAGCTTCGCAGCCCGTTCCTGTTCCTGCTTGCGAACGACCTGCGTTCCCCCCTCCTCTCCCTCCGTCAGCACCATCAGGAAGATCCGATGTCCGCTGCGCGCGTAACTGATCAAGCCCCCGCCGCAGCCGGCTTCGATGTCATCCGGATGGGCGCCCAGCGCCAGCACGCGGACCCGACGCGAATCCTCGCTCATCGCTGCCTCCCTACCGACCGCCTTGAACCGCCGCACCGAGCTTCGCTTGACCCGCTGCGTACGATCAAATCGCAGCGGACAGTACCTGTGCCTCCAGCGAGCTCAGATTCTGCGGCGGAGCGGTGTTTGGCCTTGTGCGATTCTCCCGCACCTCGTATCCCGTGACGCGTATCGCGTCCCCCTGGTCCAGTCGCTTCACGCTTCACGGGATTGTTGCCGCGCGCGGCGCAACCGCTGGAGGGCATCATCCCCGCAGGTGAACAGCAAGTCAATGGCCGCCATCCCCGGCACGAACGGCTCGTAGCACTGGGGGTAGATCGGATGTCGAAAGTCTTGCACCTCCAGCACGATGCCGGAGGCGTCGAACCGAGGCAGGTCCATGTACCCGGCCGCCCCCGCGCCGGCCAAATAGTGAGTGGCGCCGACCGTGCGGCAGATATCGATCAGCCGGTCGGTCGGGTCGTCGCGGAGCGTCATGTCCGACGCCAGCCGCAGCGGCGTCTTGATCCCGAAGGCGCCGAGCAGCCATTCGAGAACGGCCAGATTCAAGGCGGTCAGCCGTTCCCAGGGACGGTGGTAGATCTGCCTGAGCCCTTCCTGGAACCGCTCGCGGCAGGGGGCGTGCCGATAGTGCAGCTCGATCGCGCGGACGTGCTTCCCCCGCCAGTCTTCCTGCGGATTGATGCGGACGTCGCTCAGCTTCTGCCCGAAGTGGTGCAAGACCGGCACCGTCAACCACTGCCAGCCCTGGGCCGTCCTGATCCGGTTCCGGTTCTGCCACTCGTTTTTCTTGAACTGCACGTTGTCCAATACCACGAAGAGATCGGCCCGATCAATCTTGTCCAGGTATCCGAGCCAGGGCAGAAACTGCGGCTGATGAATGGCGACGCGCATAGGTTCAAGTCACTTACATTGTCTTTTGGACGGGGGCGACAAAGATCGGATTGCTCAGGATTTCCCCGTCGCTCCCGCTCGCGATCTCGACCCGGTAGAAATGCCGTTTCCCCGGCGGGACCGCCGCATCGACAAATCGATGCTCGAACGGCGTGACGCCGGTCAACCGGGCCACGACCTGCCCGGAACGGATGATCGTCACCGCAAGGGGATGGGGGCCCTTGTCGGTGGCCGACACGGCCAGACGGACGACCAGCTCCCTGGCGTCATTGGGCTCCAGGGCTTCGCCGGCCCCCGCCGCCTCCCCTCCGCCTTCGACCTGGAACGTATCCAGCCGCAGACCGAAGCCTTTCCGGTATTGCCCGACGGCGTAGAGGCGTCCGGAGCGAAACGCCTCGACCACCTGGGCGCGAGTCCGGTCCTTGACCCAGAGCAGGGTCAGGACTTGATCCAGTTCTCTCGTGTCGCGGTTAAGTCCGTGAAACGCGATCTCCCCGCTGGCATAGGGTGGGGCACCGCGCTGCCCGGCCAGGTAGAGTCCCAACAACTGGTCCCAGATTCCGGCCGGCTGGGTCACTGTGCGCGTGTCCTGGTAGACCCCGCCGAACCCGGTATAGCCGGTGGTCTGCAGCAAGGCCTCCGGATACGGGTCGGTCTTGATCGTCACTTCCCCCAGCGGGCCGAACGAGTAGACGTGAAAGTCCCGCGCCTCCGGCATGGACCAGATCACCACGCCGCCCCGCGCCGTGGCGGTGTCGATGAACGTCTGGTAGGGCCGGTAGCCGAGTTGATCGTCGTAGATGCTGAACAGAGGCTGGCCGAAAGGCCAGGCGCTCACCAGCAAGAGCCCTCCGGCAAGACCCAGCATCAGAGCGGGCCCCCGATAACGTTTGGTTGCACGATAGGCCGTCGCCCCCACCATCGTCGTCCTGTAGGTGCGTCGCCGCCACAGCCAAACGGCCGGGACCAGCAGGAGTCCCGGCGCCATGTTCATGACGCTGGGCCATCCGTAGCGATAGGAACCGGGGTTGCCGTTGACCGGCAAGGAAGCATAGTCCTCCGCACGGGGCAAGCCGAACACCAGCAAGTTCTTTTGCGAGTTGTGCATGGTCAGGTTACGGCCCGGCAGCGAGCCGGTCCAGAAGTAGTGCGGGGCCACCTCCACGCCGGGGATCAGCAGGACCCGGGGATGGCGGGCCTGGGCAGCCTCCACGTCCGCCAGGAACCGTTCCAGGCCGTAGTCAAGGACGGACGGGAGGGTGAACGTGCGCCGGACCACCCCGCGCAGGGGGAACAGCCCGTACTCGTACCGCAAGACGAAATTGTCGGTCAAAATCACCGCGTCAAGCCCCAGCGTTTCAGCTTGCTCGGCCAACTGGTCCAGACTCAGGTCGCCGGTGCTGGCCCTGCTGTGCACGTGGAACGCCGCAGCCAGCGGCCGAAGGGGCTGCTCGCCTTCTCCTTCGTCAGCAGCCAGAGCCGCCCCGCCCGCCATGCCGAGGATGGTGCAGACCGCGAGCCCCGGAACGACACCCCCGACGGACTTCCACCATGCCCGGCGCATCAGACCCCCTTGCTCCGCAACGCAGAGTCGTACACCCGTTCCACCGTACGGACCAATGCCGCCGCGCCGTATCGATCGTCGATCCTCTGGCTGGCGGCCGCGCCCAACTCCTTCGCCCACTCGGGGCGCTGGAGCAACTCGTCAATCGCCGCCGCCAGCGCGGCCGAGTCCCCCGGCGGCACCAACAGGCCCGTCCGCCGGTGTTCCACCACCGCCGGCACGCCGCCGACCCGCGTGGCAACCACGGGCCGCCCAGCCGCCATCGCCTCGACCAGGGCCCGGCCCATGCCCTCGTTCAATGAGGGCAGCACGAAGAGATCCATGGCCGCCAGACAGTCCGGCACGTCCTCCCGCTCCCCAAGCAACTGCACGGCCTCCCCCACGCCCAGTTTTCTCGCCAGGGCTTCATATTCTTCGCGCAGCCCGCCGCTTCCCACGATCAGCAGGTGGAGCCTCGGATGGGAGGGCTTCAGCCTGGCAATGGCTTCAATGAGAAACCGGTGGCCCTTCACCGCGGTCAGCCACCCGACCGAACCGACGACGATCGCATCCGGCGGACAGGTGACCCCGGGCGGTCGCCGACCGGAGACGCCGGCCACTCGTCGAAACCGCTCCAAGTCGATCCCGCTGGGCGCCACGGTGAAACAGCCCGCTCGGCCGACCCCGCGGACAAGATGTTCGTCGCGCTCCGCCTCCGTCAACGCGATCAGGTGGGTCGTGATCGTGGCCAAGAGCCGTTCGACCTGCAGGAAGACCCAGGATGGCAGACGGCTGAAATGCCCGTAGAAGACATGGCCGTGCGGCGTATGGACGATCACGGGGACCCCTGCGATCTTCGCCGCCACCCTTCCCAACACGCCCGCCTTGGAGGTGTGCGTGTGCACGATGGCCGGGCGCTCCCGACGCAGCAAACGAACGAGTTGGAAAAGGGCCGCCGCATCCTTGATCGGACGGATTTCGCGCGTCAACGCCGGCACGAGATAACATCGCACGCCCGCCGCTTCCAGGCGCCGGCGATTCTCCTCGGTCGCCCGATCCCCGCCCTGGGCATCCCAGCGACCGGCCAGGCCGGCGACGACCACCGGTTCAAAACGGGCCCGTTCATGCCCGAGGACGGTCAGGACCGTATTCTGGGCCGACCCGCCGCGATCCAGCCTCGTGATCACATGGACGACCTTCCACACCATAGATACCGGAGACGCCGGCGGCCTCACCGACCCTCGGCCTGGGCGGGTGCCCCGCGGCCGGCACAAGCCTCCCGCAGAACCCCTTCCAGCCGTTCGTTGTGCCGATCCCAATTGTAGTCGTCCGCCACGACCGCGCAGCCTTTCGCGGACAACCGCTCCTGTTCGCCCGGCTGGTCGCGGAAGCGGCGGAGCAGCCCCCTGATGGCTCGAGCCAGCGACGCGCTGTCGGTGCCCTCCGCGATCAGCCGGGGATCCACGCGGGCAAGCACTTCGGGGATGGCCCCCACCGGGGTCCCCAGAACCGGCGTGCCGCAGGCCAGGGCTTCGACCGTCACCAACCCGAAGCCTTCCAGCTCCAGCGTGGGCATGAGCACCAGGTCGGCCGCTTGGTAATAGGCCGGCAACTCCTCGTCCGCCACGAACCCGAGCAGGCGCACCCGGTCGGTCAGGTCCCGATCATGAATGAGCCGTTCCAGGCTCGGACGCAAGGGCCCCTCCCCCCCGATGAGCAAAAGGAGG
This sequence comes from uncultured Nitrospira sp., assembly GCA_964552455.1. Classification (GTDB taxonomy): domain Bacteria; phylum Nitrospirota; class Nitrospiria; order Nitrospirales; family Nitrospiraceae; genus VGXG01. Next base: position 13,459 of record CAZKHY010000034.1, on the reverse strand, counting down.
TCGCGGACCTCGTCGCCCAGCAGGGCCATGGCGCCGACCAGATTGTCGAGCCCCATCCTGGGCACGAGATTCCGCACCGCCACCAGGATCACCTTGTCGAGCGGCAGCTTCAGGCGCCGCCTCGTCTCCGCCGGGTCGTGCGGCACATGGAACCGGACCGGATCCGCCCCGCCGGGGATGATCCGCAGCATGCGGTCGGGAATGCCGTGGGCAGAGAGCACCCGGCGCTTCGTGAACTCGCTCAGCACCACGACCCGCGCGCAACGGCGCAGCACGAATCGTTCGCTCCAGAGCCTTGCGGCCACGTTCAAGGCCCGGCGCGCGCGGCCCAGCGAGGTGGCGGCTGGGGCGGTTCGAGACAGATATTCCTCGTGCGCCAGCGAGTGACAGACATACACCCACCCGTCGGCGGCGCACCGGCGGCTCAGGAGCGGTCCCAGCCCCGCCATGGACTGGTGAATCACCACGGCATCCGGTCGGTCGGGCGCCCGCACCTCGTCGAACGCCCGAGTCGATCGGAGCAGCGACGACAGCACGAACGAGGGGCCGCTCCGCCGGGACACAGGGTAGCGATATTCCCACAGGCCGTCGATCGAGACCTTGGCACGCGGATCTCCGGCCGGCTCACGCACGACCGCGCTCACATGATGCCCGCGCTTTTGCAATCCCAGCGCCTGTTCCCGCAGCACCCGCTCGGCCCCTCCGATGACCGATGCAGCCGACACCTCGGCGAGCAGGATGACGTTCATCGAATCAGCGGCGCCCCGATCCCTAGACATTGGCGGACGTACGGTCACGGCTTCGCCAGATTCTGATGCCAGAGTTCCAGGACCAGCAGCGCGTAGATCTGGTCCGCAAAATTGCGCCGACCGGCTTCGTGGGCTTGCACCAGCCAACGGACGTAGTCCGGCCTGAGATACCCGCGCCGCTTGATGGCATCCTCCGACAAGAGATCATGGACCATCTCGCACAAGTCTTCACGAAGCCAGCGGGCCAGCGGCACCTGAAAGCCGAATTTGGGCCTGGCCACAATCTCGGCCGGCAGAACCTTGCTCAAGGCCTTGCGCATAAACCCTTTCAACCGCCACCCGGAGTATTTGACGGCCGGCGAGAGCCCCAGCGCGAACGCCAGCACGTGATGATCGCAGAACGGGACCCGCAATTCCAGGGAATGGGCCATACTGAGCCGGTCCCCCATCCGGAGGAGATCGTCCGGCAGGTACGTCTGCAGATCGAGCCCCATCGCCTGTTCCGACGGCTCCCGGGACGGCCAGTGATGAAACATTGCCTGGTACTCGTCTTCCAAGCCGTTCGGTCCTGCCTGGTGCAGAAACTCCGGCGCAAAGGCGTCCAGCCCCCATTCGGCGGGAAGAAAGCTGATCCAGCGGAAATATTGGGCCGCGAGCGGCAGGTGGCCGTCGCGCAAAAACCGCCGGAGGCGCCCGCGTTGATCGCGGCTGCCCGCCCCTTCGCGAATCCGGGGCGCCACCTGTTTTCCCACCCACCGGCGCAGGGGCGCCGGCAAGAGGGCATAACGGGCGGCCACGCGGATACCCAGGTACCGGGGATACCCGCCGAAGAGCTCGTCCCCGCCGATGCCCGATAACGCCACGGTCACGGAACGCCGGGCGACTTCCGAGACCAGATAGGTCGGGATGGCGGACGCATCGGCAAAGGGTTCCCCCATCGCCGCCACGATCTTGGGCAACAGCGCCACCGCATCGGGACGGAGCCGCTCCTCATGGTGATCGGTACCGAAGTGGGCCGCCAGGGCGCGGGCCGAATCGAGTTCGTTGTAGGAGCGGTCCGCTTCCGCGTCGTAGCCGATCGAGAAGCTGCGGATCGATCCATTGGTCACAGCCCGCATCATGGCCAGGATGGCTCCGGAATCGAGGCCTCCGGACAGAAACAAGCCGAGGGGCACATCGGCGACCAGGTGCGCCTGGACCGTCTCTTGCAAGATCGCGCGAAACCGGTCTTCCGCGTCAGCCACCGCCTGTGGAGACCGCGGGCTCAGAGAAGCCGTCGGATGGTAGTAGCGCTTCGCCTCGATCCGCCCGTTCACGACCCGGAGCAACTCCCCCGGGCGCACTTGCTGCACCCCCGCAAAGACCGTCCCGGGCCCCGGTATGTAGAGCAGCTGCAAATACCGGGCGATCGCCTGAGAATCCACGGAGCGAGGCGGGCTCGCTTCGAGCAGGGCCGGCAATTCCGAGGCAAACGCCAGGCCGGACTCGCCGGTTCCCCGTTCCGCCTGCACCGCATAGTACAGCGGTTTGATGCCCAACCGATCGCGGACGAGCAACAGCGTCCGGCGGGGACGATCCCACAGGGCATAGGCGAACATGCCGCGGAGACGGTGCAGACCGTCCTCACCTTCCTGTTCATAGAGATGAACGAGGACTTCCGTGTCGCTGTTGGTCGCGAACCGATGGCCTTTGCCGATCAGTTCTTCCCGCAACTCCCGGTAGTTGTAGATTTCTCCGTTCAGGACGACCCGCACCGTGCCGGTTTCGTTGGCGATCGGCTGATGCCCACCGGCCGGATCGATGACGCAGAGCCGCCTGATGCCCAGCGCGACCCCGGGCTCAAGATGGCGTCCCTCCTCATCCGGCCCTCGGAGCACGAGCCGGTTCAGCATCCGCTGGAGGACGCCTTCGTCACCAACCCCGGTAAATCCGCAAATCCCGCACATCGATGTAACCGCTTCCCCCTCTGTCAGGAGCCGCCCGCCAGTCGAACGGTCCGGCTCTCATGGGCCGGTGGACGTCCAGCGCTGCCGACTCGAGTTCATTTGCGGTGCAGACCCATGATGCTGGTGAAAAAGCTGGCCAGCACAGTTTGAAACCCCAGCGCCGTGAGGGTCGCGCCGGGAATCACCCACCGCATGGTTCTGGCATAGTCCAAATCCCCGAAGTGGACGGCCCGCCACTGCTGGACGGCCGCCAGCAGCAACCCGAGCCCGATGAAGAGAGCAAGCAAGCCGACGGTCAGCCCCCGCTCCAGATTGACGAGCTGGAAAAATCGATCCATGCGGGGGTCTTCGGGAATCAGCCCTTCGGTGATCGCGAAAGTCTTCGTGAAGATCGCGAACAAGATCGATTGATACCCGCACAGGATGGCCAGGCTGGCAAACAGCAGGGTGTGCGCATCGAAAGCCAGCCCCATGACCACCAGCCCCGGCATCGCCACCGCATAGCCCAGCAGTCCCAACAGGATGAGGGCGGTACCGGGGATCAGGAACAACCAGCGCGGGCTATACATGAGATAGAACCGCAGCGTCCGCCACCCGTCGCGGAAGGTCTTCAGGTGCGGCTTATGGGCCCTGCGCCCGTCCGGATGGAGGGTGATGGGGACCTCGGCGATCTTCTCCCCGCGCAAGCTCGCCTTGATGATCATCTCGGTGGCGAACTCCATCCCTGTGCACCGCTGACCCAGACGGGCGTAGAGATCCTTGCGGAAGCCGCGCATGCCGCAGTACACGTCGTGGACCGGCACGCGGAACATCCGGCGGGCCATCATGCTGAACATGGGGTTCCCCCACCAGCGGTGCAGGAACGGCATGGCCCCGGGCATCACCGTCCCGCCTCCGGACGGCAGGCGGCATCCCTGCACCAGGGCATACCCCTCCCGCAATTTTTCGACGAACTTGGGCACCTCCAAGAAATCATAACTGTCGTCGGCGTCGCCCATGACGATGAACCGCCCCTGCGCGGCCTGGATGCCCCCCATCAATGCGTTCCCGTACCCCTTGGCCTCCACGGCGACGACGTGGGCGCCGTGACCGGCGGCGATGGCTTGAGAGCCGTCGGTACTGCCGTTATCCGCCACAATGATCTCGCCGGCGATCTTGTGCTCGAGGAACGACCGTCGGGCTTTCTCGATGCAGGTCGCCAGCGTATCGGCCTCGTTCAAGCAGGGCATCACCACGGACACCTCAACTGGTTGTTCCCGCTCCATCGTCTCGCTGCTCATAGAGCTTGCCTCCATCACGTACCATGCGGAGCGCGTTTGTTCAGCCGGGCGATGAAATGGAGGGACCGCTCGAAAAGCCACGCCGCCGGCCACGGATACAGGCCGATCCGGCCGTTCCAGGACTGGACCGTGAGGTCCAGTTCGGCGAAGACCGCCCGCCATTGACGTTCCGACCAGTAATGATAGGGCAGCGTGACGCCGTGGGGCGCATTGCCGACCCAATCCATCACCCGCAAGGTCAGGCTGTCCAGCGGCCCCTCACTGATGTGATCCTTGAGCACGATGTCTCCCCGAGAGACGCGCGCGGCTTCCCGCAGCAGCCCTTCGGGGCTCTCCGCGTGATGCAGGACATCGACCAGCACGACCGCGTCAACGCTCTCGGCCTCATACGGAATGGTCCGGCCGTCAAAGGCGGCGACCGGGATATGGGCGTGACGACGCACCAAGACATCAATGCCCGAGACGGCCAGGTCCGGACGATGCTGGAGCAGCAACGAATCGATCAGCCCGTCGCCGCAGCCGACATCCAACACCGTCGCCCCCGGCGGCAGCAGCGCCGACAGGTGCGCGGCCAGCACTTTCACCCGCCTGCCGTGGATGGCGCGCCCGTGCAGCCAGCCGATGGGGTTCATCGGCGCGGCCACCCCGGGCGGCGCCCCCCCTTGAGGATGCTCGTGGGCACGTCAGACCGCTCCCGCATTCGGATGGCTGCCACGCTCCCGCTTGTAGGTGGCGAGGTAGTCCGGCGGAAGAAATTCATCCGGCCGGACCGATCGGGAGAGGTTCCACACCACCACGTGATGCTCGACCACAGCCTCGTCGAACCGGATGCCGCTCCTGCGGAGATAGCCGGTGAGGACTCCGCCCAGGGGTTCGCGCTCCGCATAGATATAGAACGGCGCGGGCGCACGTTCCACCGCGATCGTGTAGTCGGGAAACCGATCGATCATGACCGGACCGGCGAGAGGCGAGACGACCACCGCTTCCTGCGTGTAGAGCAGAATGGGATAGGCGATGTTGTAGTCCGCATACCCCTGACGCAGTCCCTTGTCTTCAAGGAATCTCACAAGTCCGGGGAACGGATTGGTCGCCTCGTCCGGGTTGACGATGTTCAGCCTCACCGAAACCGCCGCGAGGTAGAGAAGCAGGCCGGCCAGCAAAGCGGCCTGCACGGTCCGGCCGAAGAGGGCGGCCGGCCATTTGCCAACGACGATGAGCGACAGAAGGGGCAGCAGCAGAGACAGGTACCGCGCCCTCGTGCCTCCCAGAAAGATGACCAGGACAACCGACAACAGCAGCCAGCCTAACAGCATCCCGTCACGAGACGCGAGCCAGGCCCGCCATCCACGCCTGCGCGCTTCCCGTGTCCAGGCCACGACCGCGGAGGCGACAAGGGCCCCGAGCGCCACCAGCGCGACGGGTCCTGCAACGGCCAGACTCCCCGCCGCGCCGAAACCGGGCCCCCTCAGAGCGACGAACAGGTTGGTGCCCAGCCCGACGGGATCAAGGTGTTTCCCAATCCCTCCGAGGACGACCTGGACGACGGACCCTTCCTCGACTTGGCGCCGGGATGTAATGTCGAGAAAAAACCCCAGAAATGTCCTCAGGGTCGCGAAGGAGTGCGTCACGTTGTAGAGCAGGAGCGGGCTCGCACCGACCAGGAAACAGGCCGTCCCGAGCCCGACCATTTTCTTTGTCACCCAATCACGGCCCAGCCAGATCAGGCCCAGAAAGGCGAGCAGCACACTGACGATCAGGGAATGCTGCCAGAACGCAAGGCCGGCGAGCAGGGCCCAACCGCAGACGTTCAGGAGGGATGAGCCCTGCCGGCGGTCCGACAAATCGACGATCACCAGGGTCGTCAGCGCAATCACGCCGCACTCCAGGGCGAGCAAGATTCCATAATTCGTATTGGCATCCGTCTGCCATCGGATGGCGGCGGGCGCAAAGACGAGCAGCCCGACCGCCAGGTAGGTGCGCCTCCATCCCCAGAGCCGCCAGCTCGTCCCTCCCAGGAGGACCAGCGCACAGCCTGCGTACAGCAGATGGGTCAGCTTGTGGATCTCGGCGGACACGCCGAACCAGCGGAACAGCAGGGCCGTGACAAAGGCATCGACGGTGCCCATGTAGTGGGCGCCGTACTGAATCAGGGGAAAGTCCTGGCCCTTCGCAATGCGGAGCCCCATGAGAGCGATAAAGGCTTCGTCCCCGTCGTACATGAACGCGGAGTGACGGAGATGAATCCATCGCAGAAAAAGACCCAGTCCTATGATGCCGGTCAGGCCGGCCAGGGCGGCCGCCCGACTCCACAAAGGAGACGGCGCTTTGCGCACAGGATCCTCACCCGGCACGATACCGATCTCCCCGCTTCGGATCGCCGCCCTTGGTTCCATCATGGCCCGATGGGCTTGCGGCAATTGGCGACGCCTTGTACGCCATGACTTCAAGGGAAGGCCCCCAGACCATGCGGCCGAGCCCGCACCGGTTGAGCAACCGGTACCCCCCTTGATCGGCAACTTTCAGACAACGCCGTACGAAGTCCGTCCATCCGCCGGAGCGGCCGTAGGCGTCTCCAGAACTTGGAGGGGAAGTCTGCGCGGTCACAACGGTAAACCCAAGACGCGGGAGGTGATGCAAGAACACGGGGCGGCTGAATCCAAACAGGTGGAACACCGCCAAGTGACCCAGCCGCAGCGCCGACAAGAGCGGCAGTGATCCAACATGAAAAGGTCCGTTCAGGACCCGGATGTAGAGCGCCCCCTGCGGCCGCAGCACCCGCCAGGCTTCCCGCATGGCGCCGAACGGATCGCGGAGATGATCCAACACATTCACGAAAGTCACGGCCTCCACCGTTTCATCCCCCAGGGGACAAGGAGGCCAGGACTGGACGTGCGCCTGAATCCCCAGCGACTGCGCATAGGCCACGGCTTGGGTGGAGGGATCAAATCCGATTCCCCGCCACCCCGCCGCCTGGCAGGCGGCCAGAAAAGCCCCGCCGCCGCAACCCACATCGACGAGCGTGCCCCGGCTGGGGCGCAACTTTGCCAGCCAATCCAGCACATGGACATAGAGATTCTGCCGGGCCGAGCTGGTCTGTTCTGCGTGGTATTTCTCCCAATAGCCGTCCCGATACCACTGGGTCAACTCTTGCGGCGAGGGCAACGGCGCCCTGACGAACAGGCCGCAGACGCCGCAGCGCGCGATGGGGCCTTTCCCCCCTCTCATGATAACCGAAGCCGGCTCGTCGCCGCAGGGACAGCGGTCGCCGGTCCCGCCCTCTTGCCCCTCCGTCGCGGAAGGCATGGTTCTCTTGGACAAAGCGTTCATGACGGGCCCTATGCGGTCACCGCGTTGCATCCTGCCGGCCGTCCAGCAGCCAGCCGGACACGAAGCCGGCCGCGTACCAGACCTGGCACCACAACCAGATCCATTGCCGAGATCGGGCACTGTTCAACAGGCTCTGCAGGTAGCGGGTCATCCGCCTCCTGGGCGGCACGTACAGATCAAAAGCCCCGTGCTCGCTCGGGGTTTCAAGGACCCATTGCGGATAACGCCGGTTGACGAAAGCCGCCTGCCGGCCATTGCGGAAAAATTGGCCGAGCAGCTTGCGCCAGGAATCGGGCGGCAAATGGTGGTAGAGCACATCCGGCACAACCACGACGCGCTTGCCCGCCTCCCGGAAAGCCTGACGAAGGTAGGGATCGAGCCCGCGCGGGATCAACTCGTTCTCGCCGCCCACCGCCTTGAACTCGGACGTCCGCATGATCAGGCAGGGATGTTCGGCGAGGTCCGAGTCGGTGATGGCCTGCACCGGGTCCCAGGAGCGCCTCGGGATCTGTCTCATGGCGCGCCGGACAAAGGCGGTCGCCCCGGCGGGCACCACGTTGTTGCCACCGGCCATGCCGACCTCCGGCTGCGCCTCCATGACGGAAACCAGCTTACGGAACGTGTCCGGGTCAGGCAAGGCGGTATCGTCGTCGAGGATCAAGAGGTAGCGGCCACGCGCCAGTTCCGCCCCCACGTTGATGGCTCGTCCTTGACGGGGATCGCCGCGCACCACGATCAGTTCATAGTCGCGCCACCGTTGGGCGCTGATCTGCCTCAGGAGCTGAAGAAAATACCCGCCGCGCTGCGCATCGATCGTGGGAATCACCACGGTCAACCGCGGGGCATCGTCGGCAGGAGCCTCCCGCCAGACCCACCCGGGCGAAGTCCCCGCATGCCGATGTTTGACGAACGGCCGTTCGATCTCCCGAGCCGGCCGCCACGAAGCCGACGACAGCCGGACATCAAGGTCCTGCAACGGATGCGTCCTCCTTCTCGAATCGCGACGGCTCCTCCGCTCCACCCCCGCCGCGGGAGGGTGCAGGCCGGCCCTGTCGAGGAGCCGCCCGGTACGGGCGGGCCAGACCGCTCTCACGTTCAGGCCGCATCCCCGGATTCCGCCAGCATGGCGCGCAAGCTCTGCCCATATCCCTGGCCGTCCAGCCAAATCCGGCACCAGACCTCCAGCATGACCAGACTCCAGATGCGATGACCGAGGTCAACCCGTCCCGACCGGTGCATGGCCATCAGACGCAAGGCCCGATCCTGCCGGACCAGAGCGCGGGAGGCGAACCGCGTTGAGGCGAACAGCCGGTCCACGAGCTCCCCCAGGGGGCCGTGCAGCCAGCGGCCCACCGGCACGGTGAATCCTTGCTTCCGCGGCTTCACAATGGACGCCGGAAGGTACCGAGCCGCAACGCGTCTCAAGAGATATTTCCCGTAGCCCCGCCGAAACCGCAGAGGAATGGGCAGCCGCAGCACCCATTCCAGCAGACAGTGGTCAAGCAGAGGGACGCGGACCTCCAGCCCGCAAGCCATGCTCATCCGGTCCACCTTGCACAAGATATCATCGGGCAGAAACCCCGTGAGGTCCGCGTGCAGCAGCGCCTCGCGCGGATCTCCCACGGGCGCCGTCTGAAGCCTCCTGAGGAGCGCCGCTTCCGCATCCGCTCCCGCCCGCTCCAGGAACTCCGGCTGGTACAGCCAGGATCGAAAGGCACGGGAGGCGGTCATCCGCCGCGCGTATCGCTCGCCGACCGTATGGCTGACATCATAGTAGAGCCGTTGGGCGAGTCCCCACGGTCCGGTACGATAGGCCCAGTCCCAGTCGGACAGGACCGACGGCAACGGCCAGGGCCTGGACGGCAAGGTCAGCGCCCACCTCGTCCAGTCATAGCCGAAGAACGGCTCGTCGCCTCCGTCGCCGGACAAGACCACTTTGCCCCATTCCCGAGCCACCTGCGACACCAGGTACGTCGGCAGCACGGAGTTGTCGAACAGGGGCTGGTCCAGATGCCAGACCAGCTTCGGCAGGACCGCCTCCAGATCGGGCTTGGCCAGGCGCTCATGATGTCGCGTCCCGAGGTGCTCGGCGACGAGGCGCGCATAGGCCCGCTCGTCCCCGCCGCCTTCAAACCCGATCGTGAACGTCTGAAGCGGGTCGGGACTGGCCCGCTGCGCGAGCGCCGCGACCAGGCTGGAATCTATGCCCCCCGAGAGGAAGACGCCGATCGGCACGTCCGCCACCAGGTGCGCGCGCACGGCCTCGTTCAGGCGAGCGTCCAGCTCGTCCGCCAGAGCCTCTTCGCTCCCCTCCAGAACCGGCCGGCGATAGTCGGGCGTCCAGTAGCGCCCACTCCGGGTCCGTCCCTCCTGCCATTGAAGCCAATGGCCCGGCGGCAACGCCACCAGCCCGTGAAAAATCGTGCGCGGGGCCGGAACGTAGCCCAGCGTCAGATAGGCATCGACCGCTTCGACGTCCAGCTCGGTCCGGACGTCTGGATGCGCGAAGAGGGCTTTGATCTCGGAGGCAAAGATCAACCCGTCGGCCATCGGCGCGTAAAACAACGGCTTAATCCCAAGGCGGTCGCGCGCGATCAGCAACGTCCGCCGGAGAGAATCCCAGATCGCGAAGGCGAACATGCCGCGCAGCCGCGGGACCAGCTCCAGGCCCCACCGGCGGTAGCCATGCAGCAAGACCTCCGTGTCGCTTCGGCTCCGGAACCGATAACCGGCCGCTTCCAGCTCCGCGCGCAGATCGCCGAAGTTGTAGATCTCCCCGTTAAAGACCACCCGCAGGCCGGCCTCGGGCTCCCCCATCGGCTGGTTGCCCGCCGGGGACAGGTCAAGAATGGACAAGCGGGTGTGGGCCAACCCGATCCCCTCCCCCACCCACGTGCCGGTCGAGTCCGGACCGCGGTGGGCCAGCCGCTTCGTCATGGCTTCCAGCACCTGCGCCGAACCTCGCCCCACATATCCGCCCAGACCGCACATCCGATCGATCCTCGTCACTCCACAAGGCGCAGCCCTATGGAACAGGCTCCGGCGACTAGGCCACCTCGTGATACAGTTGCAAGACTTGGCGGGCCGTCTCGTCCCACGTCAACTCTCTCGCCCTCGACAGACCGAGCGCGACGCATCGCTTCCGATGCTCCGCATCCTGCAGCAGGCGGCGAATCGCCTCGGCCATGGCCTCGACCGATTCGGGGTCGACCAGCACCGCCGCCTTTTCCACCACCTCCGGCAGGGAACTCCGGTCCGATGTGATCACGGGGACGCCGGCGGCGAGCGCTTCCGCCGCCGGGAACCCGAAGCCTTCGTAGAGGCTGGGATAGAGCGCCGCCTCCGCTCCGTGCAGGACGGCCGGCAGGTCCTCATCCGGGATGGAACCGGGCAACCGCACGCCTTGCGTATCCCCCTCCAGCAAGACGCGGAGGGCCTCCGGTTGACCGATGAGCACCAACGGGAGGTCGGGAGCCGCGTGCCGGGCCGCGGCCACCGTCCGCCGCACGTTCTTGCGCGGTTCCGGCGTACCCACCAGAAACACCAGGTACGGCCGATCGAGATGATAGCGGGCCTTCACCTCGGCCAACCGGGCTTCATCCGCCGCGGCGAAGAACCGCGCATCCACGCCCGGGTAGATCACGCGGATGCGCTCCTCGGGACAGCCCAACAACTCGACCAGATCGGTCCTGGTCTGACGGGAGTCGGCGATCACGGCGTCGGCCCGGGCCAGCGCACGCGGCAGCTCCACGCGATAGCCCCGCTCGTTGAGGACTCGATCGGCGAAATAGTCAGGGTGCCGGAGATAGGTGACGTCGTGGACCGTGAGCACGCACTTGGCGCGACGGGTCGCGGGCAACACAAAATGCGTGCTGTGGAAAATATCGACGGCCCCGACAAACAACTCCACGGGCGGCCAGGCCAGATGGTCCCAACAGCCCTGCATCAGGCGTCGTGGACAGACGAGGTCATAACAACTGACATTGGGCAGTCCGGGGTCCCAGGAGACGGCCCGCTCCCGGAACCGATTGCTGAACAGCACGAACTGATCGGACCGGGCAGCCACGGCGAGTGCAGGAACCAGCCCCCGGAGATAACGGGCGATCCCGCCGTGGGCGCGAGAAGCATGGTAAGCGTCAAGGGCGACTCTCATGTGCGAGCCAACATATCGGCGAAGACCCCTTCCAGACGCTCCGCGGACCGGGCCCAGGTATGTTGCGCGGCCCGCTCGAGCCCGGCCTTGACGAGCCCCTGACGAAGATCCGTATTGGTCAGAACCGTCCGGACGGCGGCCGCCATGGCGTCCGGATTCCTGGGATCCACGAGCACCGCGGCATCCCCCACGACCTCCGACACCGACGGCACGTTGGAGCAGACCACCGGCGTCCCGCAGGCCATGGCTTCCAGCGGAGGCGCGCACCATCCCTCGTAAAAACTGGGGAACAAGAGCAATTCGGCGGCATTGTACAGGTCCGTGAGGACCGGATCTTCCGGCGGGATCGCCCCCAAAAAATGGACTCGGGCTTCCAGGCCAGCCGCGCGAACCTTGGCCCGTGCCTCCTCGGCGGCCGTTTCCTCCGGTCCCGCGAGGACCAGATCAAGGTCGGGCTCCTTCCGGGCCACCAATGCATAGGCTTCCACGAGCCCCAGCACGTTCTTGTGATGGGCCACCGCCCCCACGAACAGCAGGTAGGGACGGACCAGCTTGAAGCGGGTTCGAACCACCTGCCGCACGTGCTCCTTGGAGAGCACCGTGAACCCGGGATCGATCCCGTGCGTTACGACGTAGATGCGCTCGGCGGAAATATCCGTACAGTCCAGCAGGTCCCGGCGCGTGCTCTCGGAGACCGCCAGGAAGTAATCGCTCCGCCTCCGGGCGTAGTTGAAGGCGTCGGTCAGCGCCCGGCGGTGCCGCGGGTTCAACAAGCCGCCCACCTTGAGGTATGCGAGCCCGCGGATGGTACAGAGGACCAGCCCGTGCGCCACGGGGGGAAAATACAGATCGGGCGCGTAGAGCAAGTCGACCGCTCCCACCAACCGCTCCAGGCTCGGCTCCCCGAGCCAGCGCCAACCAGGCAGCAAGAGGCTGATGGGCCACCGGCAGAGACGGTCGCGGCAGCGACCGTCGGGCGGCAGGGCCAGACGCCCGGCCGTGGAGCCACGACGGTCAAAATAGAGCAGCCCGTAGCTGGCCCCTGGTCTGGCACAAAGTGCGCCGAGCAGATTCCGCGTGTTCCGCCGGACAGCCCGCTCCCCGTGGAGCACCGGCGTGGCATCGAGCCACATGCGCACGGGACGCCCGTCCGGACGCTCGACTCTCATAGGACTTGCCGAGCCACGGAAAGTTCCCGCAGACGGCGCAGCCAGAGCTCCAGGATCAACAGGGCATAGAGGTCTTGCCGCGGCCTCTGCCCCACGGGAGCTTGCCGCAGCGCCGCGATGGCCTGACGATCCATCCACTTGGCCAACTCGCCCCGTGCATCCAGGCAATAGGCATCAAAGACTTCGAATAGAGTGTCCAGGAACCATCGATTCAACGGCACGACAAAGCCCTGCTTGGGCCGATCGAGAATGCCGGGCGGCAGCAGGGGCCGCGCCATATCCCGCAGGAGCCTCTTGCCTTCGACAGGCCAGGGACTCACCAGCCAGGACGGCGGCAGCGACAGGGCAAATTCCACCACCCGATGGCCCAGGAACGGCACCCGCACTTCCAAGCCGTGGGCCATGCTCATGCGGTCCACCTTGGCCAGCATGTCGTCCGCCAGCGAGGTCGCCAGATCCATCCACAAGGCCCGATGCACCGGATGCCACCCGGCCGCCTGTCGTACCGCCCCGGCTGGAACCTTGCGCAACGTTCGTTCGTAGGCGGCGGACGTGTGGCCGAAGAGGGACGCCCGCTCCTCGATGGTGGTGATCTGCCGCTCGATCACGTAGCGTTCGCCATCCGGCAGGGACGCCAGGTCCAGCATGGCCGGCAAGGAACTCCGACGGCCGGATCGCCACGGCGGCAAGCGGCGGAGCCAGGCGGCGAGCAGACTGGGCGCCGGCAGCAGGGCCTGCAGGGCCGCGACCCGGTAGCGGCCCGTATACCCGCCGAAGACCTCATCCCCTCCGTCCCCCGAGAGAACCACTTTGGCCACCTCCCGCGCCGCTCGGC
>CAZKHY010000033.1:20816-27816 GCA_964552455.1 uncultured Nitrospira sp. | reverse complement strand
GGACGCCAGATTGTCAATCTGGAGGTCGCGGGTTCAAATCCCGTCGGCCCCGCCACTTTTCCCCGACGGGTGAGAAGCGTTTCGTTGGGACCCTCTGTGCGGTGGTTACTGATTAAGGGAGGGGATGCACTAGAGTAATGATGTTTCAGGCCGGTCCCATTGGACTCCTCGGTTCGCTCGGGGCGGTTTCGAAAGTCGTTCTGCTGGTTCTCTTCTCCTTCTCGGTCGTTTCCTGGGCCATCATCCTGTTCAAGTGGCGCGCATTTCGCGCGTGTGATCGAGACGACCATCGCTTCCTGAGCCTCTACGCCAAGGCGCCGGATCGGGAGGACGTGCGCCGTCACGCGCGGCGCCTGTCAGCCAGTCCGGCGGCCGCCTTGTTTCTCGGGATCACCGATCGCCTCGATCCTGAACAGAACGGACAGGTCTCGCTGGAATCCCCGGGTGAGGCGGGCGATGCGAGCCGCCACTACCTGGATCGCGTGGTGGCGCACATCATGCAGGATCAGATCTCCAGGCAGGAGACCTACCTGCCGTTTCTCGCGACCACGGGGAACATCACGCCGTTCGTCGGGCTGCTGGGGACGGTCCTGGGGATCATCGACGCCTTTGCGGAAATCGGCAAGCAGGGCACCGCCAGCATCTCGGCGGTGGCCCCGGGGGTCGCGGAGGCGCTCGTCGCCACGGCGGCCGGGTTGTTCACGGCCATCCCGGCGGTGATCGCCTACAATTACTTTCTGACGCGGATTCGCAAGGCGGCCTTCAGGGCCGAGGCGTTCAGCATCGAATTTCTCAACAGCCTCCGGGCCAAGCCGAAGCAGGTGGGGGTGCGCGGGTGATCTTCGAGACGCGCCATCGCCGGTTCCTCGCCGAGATCAACATCATTCCCCTCGTGGACGTGGTGCTCGTCCTGTTGATCATCTTCATGGTCACGGCGCCCATGCTGTACCGGGGGATGGACATCAAGCTGCCCACCTCCACGAGCAATACCATCAAGCCGGAAGAGCGCCTCGTGCTGACCATCGAGCGGGACCAGAAGCTGTACCTGGACAAAGACCCGGTGGGGTTGGTGCAGCTTGAGGACAGGCTGAAGGCCGTCAGGCAGCGGAATGCCGAGGTGTCGGTCTTTCTCCGTGCGGACCGCGACGTGCCCTACGGGATCGTGGTCCAGGTGATGGACGAAGTGAAGAAGGCCGGAATCGAGAAACTGGGCATGGTGACCGATCCGACCGGACCCGAGCGTGTGACGGACATCACGGAGCGCCGGGTTCCGGCGGCCCCGTAACGAGTCGCTCGTCAAGTGACCATCGATGACCGTTGAATCCTATTCCAACTTTCTGGCCCTGTCCGGAGACCAGCCGCCGGCCGGCCTCCCGGCCAAGTGGACCTTCCTTGCCTCGTTGGGCCTTCACCTTTGCGTGCTGGCGCTGATCTTCGGCCTGCATTTCTCTCCCAAGATGGAACGACCCTTGTCCGCCTATCAGGTCTCGCTGGTCACGCTGCCGTCTCCCAGTCAACGGACCGCCCCGGCCCCGCCGCGGCCGGTTGAAGCGGAGCAAGCCGCTCCCGTTCCGGAACCGCCGCCGCCCGCCCCGGCTGCCTCCGCCGGGCGCGAGGGGCCGTCGGCGGCCCTGACGCCTGCTCCTGCGAAGCTGCAGCCGGCGGCTCCTCCCCGGCAGCGGGCGAAGCCGGCTCCGCCGAAGCTGCCCACGGCAACCGCGCCGAAGGTGGCCCCTGTCCCGGCGTTTCCTCCTCCCCAGGAACTCCGCGAGGCCCGGCGTCCGTCCGAGAACCCGCTTGAGGATGCCCTGCGCGGGATCGAACTGCCCCCGGAGGCTCCAAAGCTGGGCGAGGTCAAGCCGATGCCCCAGGTATCCGGCAAGGGCGCTCCGTCTCCCAGCCAGAAAGACATCCAGAAGCTCTTGAGCAATCTGAAAGTGCCGGAGACGGCCGTGTCGGTCAAGCCCGCGCCGCAAGCGCCCCAGGCCAGCCCGGCGCAGAAATCTCTGGCCGAGGAGATCAACAAGCAATTGCAAGCCGTGCACCAGCGCCCGGCGGAAACCAAGCCGCCCGTCCAGGCCAAGGCCGTCGGCCTGAAAAAACCGGAGACGGACATCAAGGTGCCCGGCGTCACGCCCAACCGCTACCTGGCGCTGGTCCAGAGCATGATCAGCAGCCAGTGGATCGCCCCGCCGGTCGATCTGTCCGGCAAGTCGCTGCGGGTGGTCATCCGATTCCGGCTGGATCGGACCGGCAGCGTCAGCGACGTGGTCATCGAAACCTCCTCGGGCAACGGCTATTACGACGATGCGGGACGGCGTGCGGTGCTGAAAGCCGGCCGGCTGCCCTCTTTTCCGCCGGACATGACCGACGCCTACCTGGATACGCACTTTAGTTTCACGGTCGGAGAGGGGGAGGCAGGGTGAGCCGCATGAGACGGATGGGCCTGGCCGGCTGCCTGGTGCTTGTCACCGGGCTTGCGGGAATTCTCGAATCGGGTGCGGCCGACGTCTTTCTTGAGGCGACGCGCCCCGATTTCCAGAAGATCCCGATCGCGGTCCTGTGGTTCCTGGATGAGGCGGTCAAGGAGCGGCCCGGCGGGTTGGTGGCGGAGGTGCTCAAGAAAGACCTCCGCCGGTCCCAGATCTTTGCCGTCGCCGACGCGGCGAAGCTGGGGGTCAAGCCGGAGGACGTCAACGATCCCAAGAAAGTCCTCCTCAAGCAGGCGGCCGACAACGGGATCACCGCCGCGGTCTGGGGCAAGGTGGCTCAGCGCAACGCCGACCTGGTCCTGGACGGCTACGTCTACGACGACATCAAGAGCGAGGGGATCGTGGGCAAGCGGTACGTGGGCGCCCCGTCCGTCCTGCGGTTGATGACGCATCGCCTGGCGGACGAGTTGGTCTTCCGGTACACCGGCGAGCAGGGGATCGCCAGGACCAAGATCGCGTACGTGTCGGAGCAGCGGGGCAGCCGCGAGCTGTACGTCATGGACTACGACGGCTTTGCCCCGCGGCAGATCACGGCCGACGGGTTCATCAACCTGATGCCGCGCTGGTCCCCCGACCGGCGTGCGCTCGTGTTCACGACGTACCGGGGCCGCAGTAAGCAGTCCATCGAGGTGATCGAGCTGGCGACCGGCCGGCGCGCCGCGCTGGTGTCGCTCGCGGGGTTGAACATCACGCCGGCCTACTCGCCGGACGGGACGACCCTGGCTTTTGCCACCAGCCAGGACGGCAACTCGGAAATCTACAAGCTGGACCTGAGAACCAAAGCCATGACGAGGCTGACCGCCCACGCCGCCGGCGACCTTTCTCCCTCCTGGTCGCCCACGGGTCGGGAGCTGGTCTTCGTCTCGGATCGGGGGGGCGGGCCGCAGCTCTATCTGATGAGCGCGGACGGCTCGAACGTGCGACGGTTGACCTTCGACGGCGACTACAACGCGGCTCCGGCCTGGTCCCCCAGAGGGAACTGGATCGCCTATGTGTGCCGGACCGAAGACAAGCAGTACAAGCTCTGCCTGATCACTCCGGACGGACAGAAGCGGGTGCAGATCACCTCCGGCACGGGGGTCGATGATTCCCCTTCCTGGTCGCCGGACGGGCGTCATCTGGTGTTCAGTTCGACCTCCGAGGATAAAAGCCACATCTATATGGTCAACAGCGACGGGACGGAGCTGGAGCGGCTGACTTCCGGGGGGGTGCACCACAGTTCCCCCGCCTGGTCGCCGAGCTGAAGCCTGCGGGATTCGGTTGGGGTTTGTGGGTGTCAAGTGGCCGGATTTCACCTCAACGAAGGAGCGTCGGTGATGCAGAAACGATCACAGAGCGCGTGGCTGGTTGGAACGCTGGGCATGGCGCTGATGCTGGCACCGGGGTGCAGCAAGCAGATCGACACCAAGTCCGGCTCGGCGGAACTGGAAGGAGGAGCGGCAAAACAAAAGGAAGCCGCTCGGGACAAGCAGGCGGAAGAGAAGCGGTCGGCGCAGGCGCCTCCCTCTGAACCGGCTGGGCCGGCGGACAGGGGAAACGGGCCGCTGAAAGGGTTTGAACCGGTCGCGCGCGGCAATGCGGCGTCCGAGGAGCGCGTGTCGGAAGGCACGATGGTCGCCAAGGCCGAGCCGTCCGAGTCGGCCCGCCGGCAGGCCGAAGAAATGGGCAAGGAACAGGCCGCCACGGCCCTGGCCGGGCTCAAGGATGTCTTCTTCGCGTTCGACAGTTGGAAGATCACGGAAGAGGGGCGACAGGCGCTCAGCTTCGACGCACAGTGGCTGAAAGATCATCCGGACAAGCGGGTCACCGTCGAGGGCCATTGCGATGAGCGGGGGACGCAATCCTACAACCTCGTGCTGGGCGAGAAGCGGGCGAAGGCGGTCCGGGCCTATCTGGCTGAGCTGGGGGTGGATGCCAATCGCCTGGGCACCGCGTCGCTTGGAAAAGAACAGCCGTTCTGTCGGGAACATGCCGAGGTGTGCTATCAACAGAACCGACGGGTGCACGTGGTCCTGCGGGGACAATGAGGCGATTCGGGTCGAAGCCGGCGGGGCGAGCCAGATGGATCATGCACAGCAGGGAACGATGCGGGTGGTGAACAAGCCGATCCAAAACCCGGTCGGACACCGGACCTGCCGATGGGCGGCCGCTGTCCTGGTCCCGTTGCTCTGGAGCGGCTGCCTGGCGCAAAAGGCGGACGTGACCCGGATGAACCAGGAGCTGGACCGGAAGATCGCCAAGCTGGACGAAGCGATCAAGCGGGCCAATGAGGCCGAGGCCAAGCTTGGCCAGGACGTCAGCGAGCTGCGTGGCGAAGAAGTGGCGTCCATCCAAGGCGAATTGGAGAAACGGGCCCATGATGTGGCGACCCTCAGCAAGCGTCTGGATGATCTTGAGCAGGTTGCCAAGCATCAGGCGTCCGCCCAGAAGGCGGATCGCGAACGGCTCCAGCAGCAATTGGAGAAGCTGAACGCCAGCCTTGAAACGTTGAGCGCGGCGGTCGTGACCTCGACCAAGGCCTTGGAGGGGCGTCTCCAGGAGCAGGACAAGGCCATCGCGGCCGAGGACGCGCAGCGGCAGGCCTTGGGAGCGCAAGTCGCGCAACTGGGGCGGGCCCTCGCGGAGTTTAAGCTCACGATCGGCGGGTTGGGCGAAAAGCTCATCCAGGAGGACCAGCGGATCAACGACTTCACCGTGGAGGCCTCCCGCCGCACGGACGCGCTGACGGACAAGGTCGAGGCGGACGCCAAGACGACGACGGCGCATCTGGCCGAAGTGAATAAGAGCGTCGCCTCGGTCGCCAGGGCGCTGGAAGCGGTGGGGGCGAAGTTCGTCGCGCAGGAGGGCCAGCAGGATCGCCGCATGGATGAGATGGCGAAAAGCCTGCAGGCGGTCAACAGCCAGGTGGCGGCCCTCACCCGGGCCGTGAATCAAATGGGAGAAACGGTCCAGGCGGCGCAAGCAATCCACAGCCAGGTTGACGCCCTTGCCCGGGCTGTCGCCGAACTGCGGGAGGGGCGTGGGCCGGCGAGCAAGCCGGGTGGAAAGAAAACGGGGCAGACCGTCGGAGAGATCAAGGATCACCGAGCGGCTAAACAAACGGACCGCCCCCCCGGACATGATGCGGTCTCCCCGGGCGGTGAGGCGGCCGCGTCGGCGCCGGCTCCGCCAACTCCAGCGGAACCGACCGCTCCTGCTGAGCTGGGTCAAGGGGAGGCCGGTGAGGCGGCCCAAGCCGGGTCGCGCGGTGACGCACAGACGACCGCGGTCGGGACCCAGGCCAGGACGGCGACCGGCGCGAAGGAAGCCTATGAGCGCACCATCGAGCAATTCAAGCAGGGTAACTTGAACGGCGCGCTCCAAGGGTTTTCGGATTTTCTGACGCAGCACCCGACCTCCGAGTTGGCTCCCAACGCGCAGTACTGGCTGGGAGAATGTTATTATGGAAAAAAAGAGTACGAACGGGCGATCGAGGCGTTTGACCGGGTAAAGGCGGCCTACCCTACCAGCGAGAAGGTCCCCGCCGCCCTGTTGAAAAAAGGGTTTGCCTACCTGGCTCTCAAGGATCGCGGGCGGGCCTCATCGGTGCTGCGACAAGTGGTGGATGCCTATCCCAAGAGCCCCGAGGCGGGCAAGGCGTTGGACAAGTTGGCGCAACTCAAGCAAACCAGGTAGACCCATGCAAGCAATCGGTTCGCACCGTCTCTCAGCGGCCCTCCCCTTGTCCTTGCTGGCGCTCCTTGCCTTGGCTCCTGCAGGCTGCGCCAGGCACGCCGATTTCGTGGATTTGCGCGATGATCTGCGCGCCGTGACGAAGGCCCAGGAGCAGGACCGTCAGAGGCAGGAGGAACTGCAGGGCCGCCTCAAGTCCCTCGAGGCCAAACTGGACAGCAAGCCGGCGGCCAAGGATTCCCGCGACACCGAGAACCTTCGGCAGCGCCTGCAGCAGCTTGAAGAGCGGCTGAAGGAGTTGGAAAGCCGGCAGGCCCGCGCGTCGGAGCTTCCCCCGCCCATGCCGGCTCCGTCCGACGGCGCCGCCGGGGAGCCGTCGCGGCAGTCCAAGCCGGCCAGGCTGCCGGCCGCGCCGGAACCCAAGCTGCCGTTGCCCGGTACGCCGGACATTACCCCCACGTCGGCCTATAACCTGGCTTACAACGACTACCTGAACGGGCAGTACGAGTTGGCGATCGCCGGCTTCCAGCGGTTCTTGAAAGACTTCCCCAGTACGTCCTTGGCGTCAAACGCCCAGTACTGGATCGGAGAGTCCTACTACAGCATGAAAGACTCTGCCCGGGCTGCGCGCGCGTTCGAACAGGTGGTGAACGACTTTCCCCGCAGCGAAAAGGTGCCGCCCGCTCTGTTCAAGCTGGGACTGCTCTCGGCCGAGTCCGGCGATGTCCTCAAGGCACGCGGGTTTTTCAAGCGGGTCATCGAGGAATTCTCCTCTTCAAACGAAGCCAAGCTGGCCAGGACCAAGCTGGCCGAGCTGCGATGAGCGGCTCCCGCAG
>CAZKHY010000033.1:0-20716 GCA_964552455.1 uncultured Nitrospira sp. | reverse complement strand
CTACCTCGATGAATGCGGCGAGCATCCCCGGAAAAATCCAGGTCCTGCCCGGCGACCTGATCAGCCGGATTGCGGCCGGCGAGGTGGTCGAACGGCCGGCCGCGGTCGTGCGGGAATTGATCGACAACAGCCTGGATGCCGGGAGCGGGCGGATCACGGTCGACGTGACGGACGGCGGGCGCGGGCTGATCAAAGTCACGGATGACGGCGAGGGGATGGGCCGCGCCGATGCCCAACTGGCCTTCCAGCGTCACGCGACGAGCAAACTGCACTCGGAGCGGGACCTCTGGTCGATCAAGACGCTGGGATTCCGCGGCGAGGCGCTGCCCAGCATCGCCTCGGTCTCGAAGGTCCGGCTGGTCACCGCCTGCCGGCACGAGCCGGTCGGCACCCTGGTGGCGGTGACCGGGGGAACGATGGCCAAGGTGGAGGACGCGGCGGCGGCGCCCGGCACCCAGATCGAGGTGGCGGACCTTTTTTTCAACACGCCGGCGCGGAAGAAGTTTCTCAAGACGCAGGCGACCGAGTTCTCCCATATCTGTCAGGCGGTGCAGCAGGCGGCGCTGGCCTGGCCTGCCGTGCAGTTTCGCCTCCGCCATAACGGGCAGGAGGTCCTGGCTTACGCCGCGGCTTCGTCTCTGCGGGACCGCCTGCTGCAAGTCTACGGCGCGCCGGTGCTGGACCACATGGTCCGCGTGCATGCCGAGCGGCCCGGCTTGCGGTTCGAAGGGTTCACGGTCGATGCGGTCCAGACGCGTGCGGGGCGCCAGCCCCAGGAGCTTTTCGTCAACCGCCGGGCGATCAGGAACGCGACCGTCGCCCATGCGATTTACGACGGCTACGGCACCTTCCTTGCGAAAGGCCGGCACCCCCGCTACGTCCTGTTTCTGGAGGTGGACCCGGAACGAGTGGACGTCAACGTGCATCCGACGAAGCGGGAGGTCCGGTTCGCCGACCAGGATTTGGTGCACCAGACCGTGCGGCAGGCGGTCCGGGAGGCGGTCGGCGGGCAGCCAAGCACGGTCGGACTTCAGGTGCAGGATTCATCATCCGATGAGTCCGGCTCGCCCGGCGGTCTTGCCCCCTGGGCCTCCCGCGAGATTCCGGTTGGGCAGACCGGCCGGGACGGCCGCAGCGGTTTTGCCGCGGAGGGTTGGTCGAGCGGTCAGTGGAGACAGGCCGCACCGGCGATGGGCCAGGGTTTCGGAGATCACGCTCCGCCTCAGGCGTCGCGTATCCGTGATGGCGCCCAAACCCCGCTTCTCGGCCCTGCGGCGATCGGCCCAGGCTGCGAGGTCATTCCTCTCGGGCAGGTGAGCCGCACGTTCTTGGTCGCGCAAGTGGGGTCGGAGTTGCAAGTCATTGACCAGCACACCGCGCATGAGCGGGTCTTGTTTGAGCGGCTGTGGCGGGCCTGGAGCGGCAGGGCCGTGGAGTCCCAGCCCCTGCTCATCGCCGAGCCGCTGGAGCTGGCGCCCCATGCGGTTCCGCTCATCCAGCGCCACCTGCCGGAGTTGGAAAAGCTGGGGCTCCTGTTGGAACCCTTCGGCTCTTCCGCCTTCGTCATCCGGGCCGTGCCGGCCCTGCTGGGCCAGCTCGACTACCAATCCTTGATCCAGGATCTCGTGGACGATCTGTCGGAGTGGAATGCCGCGTCCTCGCTCGACGCGAAAGTGCGGCCCGTCCTGGCTTCGCTGGCCTGCCATGCGGCGGTCCGGGCCGGCCGGGCTATGGAGCCGGCGGAAAGCAGGAAGCTGATCGAAGACTGGGTCGAAGAAGGGCTGCCCATGACCTGCCCTCACGGCCGGCGCGTGGCGCTCCGGCTCCCGGCGGAGGAGTTGGACAAGATTTTCGGCCGCGCGTGACCGCGCAAGAAGAACATTTTTAATTGTTGAGTGTTGAATTTTGAATTGCGGAACACGATGACTCATCAGACTCACCGTTCGCCGTTCACCGTTCGCCATTGCTCCGAGCGGAGGCCGCTCGTCGTGGTGGTCGGCCCGACCGCGGTCGGAAAGAGCCGGGTCGCGATTCTGCTGGCGAAGGCCCTGGGCACCGACGTGCTGACGGCCGACTCCCGGCAGGTCTATCGCGGCATGGACATCGGCATGGATAAACCGACGCTGGAGGAACGGCAGGGCGTCCCGCACCGGTTGATCGACCTGGTGGAGCCGGATGAGCCGTTCAACGCGGGGGAATATCGCCGGCGCGCGCTGGGCGAAATCGAACGGCTGTACGGATCGGGGAAGATACCGCTGGTGGTGGGCGGGACCGGTCTCTACGTGAGGGCGTTGCTCCGGGGTCTGTGGGAAGGGCCGCAGGCTGATTGGAGCCTGCGGGAGCGGCTGGAGGATGAGGCGCGGGAGAAGGGGGCGGGCCATCTGCACCGTGAGTTGGCGCGCGTGGACCCCGAGTCGGCCGCACGGCTGCATCCCCATGACCGGGTCAAGATCATCCGGGCGTTGGAAGTGCACCGTCTCTCGGGCCGGCCGCTCTCCGAGTCGCACCGGCGTCACGCCTTTGCCGACACCTCGTTCTTACCCTTGTTGATCGGCTTGACGCGGGAGCGCGGGGCGCTCTATCGGCGGATCGAGCAGCGGGTCGACGAACAGGTGGCCAAGGGGTTGGTGGAGGAAACGCGAAGCCTGCTGGAGAAAGGCTACGGGCGGCAACTGGGGTCCATGAAGGGGCTCGGCTACCGGCAGATCGCCGGATGCCTGGCCGGTGAGTGCTCGCACGAGGAGGCGGTCCGGCGGCTGAAGCGGGACACCCGCCATTTTGCCAAGCGCCAGCTCACCTGGTTTCGCAAAGAGCCGGGGATCACGTGGCTGTCCATCGACGAACAGGAGTCCTTCGAGAGCCTGTCGTCCCGGATTCTGGACTTGGTGGACCGGTTCCTGTCCGAGTTGGAAGCGCAGCAGGAAGCCGGCAAGTTGACAAGCGGACGAGCGGGCCAGGCGGAGGAACGCGCGGAGGTGAAACGGACGGCTTGTCGGCCGGTCGGCTTGCCAGCATGCCGCTTGTAATCGTCCGATGAAGTGAAGGAGGACCTGTGCCAGGCAAGAGCAAGAAGAGCAAGAAAGGAAAAGCGCAAGCGGACATCGGGATCATCGGGGGGAGCGGCCTCTATGAAATGGAGGGGCTGGAAGGGGTCAGGGAAGTCCGACCCGCGACGCCGTTCGGCCGGCCGTCCGACGCCCTCGTGCTGGGGACGATCGACGGGGTGTCGGTGGCGTTCTTGTCCAGGCACGGGCGCGGCCACCGCATCTCGCCGAGCGAGATCAATTACCGGGCCAACATCTACGCGTTGAAGTCGGTCGGGGTGACGCGGATCATTTCCGTGAGCGCGGTCGGGAGCATGAAGGAGGCCGTGAGGCCGGGCGACGTCCTGCTCCCCGACCAGTTCATCGATCTGACCAAGCGCCGCATCGGAACTTTTTTCGATCAAGGCGTGGTCGCGCACGTGGCCTTTGCGGACCCGATCTGCCGGGCGCTGTCCGGAGCCTTGTTGAAGGCGGCTCAGGAGGCCGGGGCGACCGTCCATCAGGGAGGGACCTACCTCTGCATCGAAGGTCCCCAGTTTTCAAGCAGAGGGGAATCCCTCTTCTATCGCCGGTGGGGGGTGGACGTGATCGGGATGACGAACATGCCGGAGGCCAAGCTGGCACGGGAGGCGGAGCTGTGCTACGCCACGGTGGCGCTGCCCACCGACTATGACTGCTGGCATGAAACGGAGGAATCGGTCTCGGTGGAGGCGATCCTGGCCACGCTGCGGAACAATGTGGCGCTGGCCAAACGCATCCTCCGCGCCGCCTTGCCGGTCGCCGCGGAGCCCCGGACCTGTCTCTGCGCCACGGCCCTGGAGAATGCCGTGCTGACCGCGCCCAAACATATTTCAAATCAGACGCGCAAGCGCCTGGGTCTGCTCCTCACCCGGCACCTGCCGCCGAAGAAAAAGAAAGGAGCGCGCTGAGATGGGCAAGTTGCTGGTCGTGGGGTCGGTCGCGCTGGACACGGTCCGGACCCCCTTCGGAGAAGTCAGCGAGGTGTTGGGCGGGTCGGCGACGTATTTCGCGACGGCGGCCAGCTACTTCACCGGCGTGGACCTGATCGCGGTGGTGGGAGAAGATTTTCCGGAGCAACATTTGAAGTTCCTCAAAAGCCGCGGCATCGACCTGGCCGGTCTGGAACGACGGAAAGGGGAGACTTTTCGCTGGAAGGGGGAATATACCCACCAGTTGAACGAAGCCCGCACGCTGGACACCCGCTTGAACGTGCTGGAAACCTTCCGGCCCAAGATCCCCCAGCAGTACTGCTCCCCGGACCTGTTGTTCCTGGGCAACATCGATCCGGAGCTGCAGTTGGACGTGCTGCGCCAGGTCCGTCGTCCCAAGCTGGTGGCCTGTGATACGATGAATTTCTGGATCGAAGGGAAACGGGACGCCCTCTGGCGCACCTTGAAGGAAGTGGACGTGCTCATCATCAACGACGGGGAGGCCCGTGCGCTGGGCGGCAATCCCAATCTGGTCCAGGTGGCGAAGGACGTTCTGTCCAAGGGGCCGAAACAGCTCATCGTCAAGCGGGGGGAATACGGAGTCCTGCTGTTCAACCACAAGCAGATCTTCGGCGCCCCGGCCTTTCCGCTGGACCAGGTGAAAGACCCCACCGGAGCCGGGGACACGTTCGCGGGAGGCTTCATGGGGTACCTGGCCTCGACCGGCAACTTGTCGGAAGAGTCCTACCGGCAGGCGATCATTTTCGGCAGCGTCATGGCCTCCTTTACGGTGGAGGCCTTCAGCCTTGACCGTCTGCGCGCGCTCGACTACAAGGAGATCGAGGCCCGTTTCCGCGAGTTCAAGCGGCTGACGCATTTCGAGGACCTGCCATGATCCTGAACACCGTCGGGAGTGATGTATGACCAGCGTTCCGACGCGGCGCCTGTTCGGCCCCGCGATCCTCTGTGTGGTGGGCGCGCTGGCGGTCGCCCTCTCGGGCTGCGCCTCCGAGGAGAAGCTCAAGAAGGCGGAGGGGTATTATCGGGAAGGGGTCGCCAACCTGGACAGCGATCGCCAGCAGGCGTTCGTGTCGTTCCAGAAGGCGATCCAGGAGAACCCGGACCACCGGGACGCGCATTACTACGTGGGGCACATCTACGCGCTTCAGAAGAAGAACAAGGAGGCCGAAGAAGAGTTCCGGCAGGTGCTCCGGATCGCCCCCGATTATTCCGAGGCGCAGAATTACCTCGGGTACGTGCTCGCGGCGCAGGACCGCTGGCAGGAGGCCATCAAGGCCTACCGGCAGGCGCTGGGCAACCGCCTCTATGCCACGCCGGACGTGGCCCGGTTCAACCTGGGCCTCGCGCTGGCCCACGAAGGAGACATGAAGGGGGCCGCCGAAGCGTTCGAAGATGCGCTGCTGATCAGCCCGCCCAACGTGTCGCCGGTGCGGCTCTATCTGGAATTGGGGCGGGCCTACTATTATCTCGGCTATGACACCAAGGCGCGCGAAGCGCTGAGCCGGGTCGCCAAGCTGGATGACCGGGATCGGCAGTACGCCGTCGAGGCGGACAAGCTTCTGGAGCGACTCAAGCGGTAGGGGATGACCATGGACAACGAATCGGTCGGCGAATTTTTCAGACAGGTCCGTGAGACCAAGGGGCTGACCGTGGACGAGGTCGCCTCCAAAACCCGCATCCATCCGGATTTCCTGAAGGCGCTGGAAGAGGGGAACTTCGCGAAGCTGCCCGACCAGGTCTTTGCCAAGGGATTCGTCCGGTCCTATGCGCGGTCGCTGGGGTTGGATGAAGAAGACGCCATGCGGCGCTTCGTGGAATCCGCCGGGGTTTTCTACGAGAAGCAACTGGGACTGGAGCGGCTGCGGGTGAAGCAAGCGGAGGATGAGCGGCGGAGGCAAGCGAATCGCAAGGTCGTCATCGCCGCGGTGGGGGTGGCCTTGCTCGGATTGATCTTGCTGTTGAGCCGCGCGCCGTCCACCGTCGCGCCCGGCCGCCAGGCGGTGGAGCCGGCCCAGTCCCCGCCCAAAGCCCCTCCTGCCGCTCCGGATCAGTCCGGTGCCGGCAAGGGAGGGATGCAGGCTCCTCGACCACCGGCGGAGGGGCCGACGGGGGCACGTCCACCGCAGCAACCGGGAAACGGGCAACCGTCCGGGACGGTCCCGGACAGCCATGCCCCGTCCCTGTCCGATCAGACCCGGAGCCCGTCGCCTCCGCAAGCGGAGGAATCGGGGCCGTTGGCCTCCGCCTTGAGCGATCCCCTGGGAGGGCTGCCTTCGACGGGGGACCAGTCCGGGAACGCGGCGTTGACGCTCGATCTGGAAGCGATGGAACTCAGTTGGGTCGTGGTGCAAGTCGACGGCGGGAGCCCCCACGAAGCCCTGATGCGTCCGGGCGAGCGGATCCGGTGGAAGGCCTCGGACCGCTTTATCTTGACCCTCGGCAATGCCGGAGGGGTGCGCGTCGAACTCAACGGCAAGCCGGTCGGCCCGTTCGGTCCGAGCGGCAAGGTCGCCCGCGACATCGTCCTCAAGAAGTGAGCCGTGCGTCGTTCGTCAACCGGCATTCGTCAATCGTCGGATGACAAAGCTTCCGCTTCCCGATTTGTTTCGAGTGACGAATGACGGATGACGAGTCCCCATCCTCCCTCGTTCAGCGGGCCGTGGACTACCTGCTTCCGCGCCTGCCCGTTCGCCCGACCGTCGGCATCGTTCTCGGCTCGGGCCTGGGAGGATCGGCCGATCGGTTCCGAGCCCTTGCGACGATCCCTTACGAGGAGATTCCCGGGTTTCCCGTCTGCTCGGTTGCCGGGCATGCGGGCCGGCTGGTGCTGGCCGACTCCAACGGCCTGCGCACCGCGATCCTGCAGGGACGAGCCCATCGGTACGAAGGGTATTCGCTGGAGGAAGTCACGCGCCCTGTCAGGGTGCTGGCGGCGTTGGGCGTCGGGACGCTCATCGTGACCTGTGCGGCCGGATCGCTGGCCGAAACGGAGCCGGGAAGCCTGATGCTGATCGATGACCACTTGAACTTGATGGGCGACAATCCCCTCATGGGGACGAGCCCAGGGGGCGAGGGGTTCGTCGAGATGGCCCAGGCCTACGATCCGGCGCTCATGGCGCTGGCGGAACGGGTCGCGGGGGAGATCGCGCTGCCGCTGCGACGTGGAGTGCTGGCGGCCGTGGCGGGACCCACCTACGAAACCGCCGCCGAAGCGGCCATGCTGGCTCGGTTGGGGGCGCAGGCGGTCAGCATGTCCGTGGTTCCGGAAGTGATCGTCGCGCGCGCCCTCCGGCTTCGCGTGCTGGGGCTGGCGCTGCTGACGAATCGGTCCGGCGTGCCGCTCGACCGGAAAGCCGGCCATCACGCCGTGGTCGCGATGGCTCAGAGCCGGGCCGCCTCCGTCGGCGCCCTGCTCGCGGGCGTGTTGCGTCATCTGGCCGCGGTCGAAGGGACGTGAAACGGCGGCCGGCCGCAGAGCCCCGCGACGGGGATGTCGTTCGCTTGACAAGCGGGAGGGGGGGTTGCTATATTCCTGCCGCTTTTGGGGGAGGCCTCATTTTAACGTGAGGGTTGGTTCAACAAAAGGAGGAGCTGTGATGCGGTATGGTGTAAGGTCCGTCGGCCTCTTGGCCGCACTCATGTTTGTCACCGCCACCGTCGCCGTGGCCGAGGAGCGGGATCCGCTGAAGCCCCGCGTGCCCGCCGACCAGATCGCCGAAGCGAAGGCGATGAAGAACCCGGTTCCGGCCACCCCGGAGAACATCGCCAAGGGGAAGGCGCTGTTCGAGGGGAAGGGGACCTGCTTCAACTGCCATGGCAAGGAAGGGAAGGGCGACGGCCCGGCCGGCCAGATCCTGAACCCGAGCCCGCGGAACTTCACGAACTGCAAGTTCCACAAGAAGCGGAAGGACGGCGAGCTGTTCTGGGTGATCAAAAACGGCAGCGCCGGCACGGGCATGGTGCCCCTCATTCCTGCCGCGATCAACGAGGAAGAGGCCTGGACGATCATCAACTACGAGCGGAGCTTCTGCAAGAGCGGCGAGTAGTTTTTCGATCGGTCGGCGACGCAAGCAGAAAAGGCCGAGGGGAATCGATCCCCTCGGCCTTTCTTTTGGTGTCCGGGGCTTCGCCCCGCTCCCTCATCGGCCGGCGGGCAAAGCCGACGTCTTGCTCAACGTGAGGGAAGCGGCCCTGCCGGCTGAAGAGAGCGGCGGCACCACGAGGGGGCGCTGGTCCTGGCTGAACTGGCTCCTGGCGGCATCCGGCACGGCCTGGGTCAGGAACGCGGTCAGCTCGCCCAACGTGACTTCCCCATCCCGGTTGGCATCCGCCTCGCCCTTCATGCCGCTCAGCAGGAAATAAGTAAAGAGCCCGTGCCGGACCTGTTCCGGTTCGAGGCCGGACCGGAGGCCGGAGGTGCCGATCAGCTCCACGAGATTCCCCCCCCCGCCGCCCCACTGCGGGCCTGCGGGTTTGCCTTTTCCGTCCTTGCCCAGTCGCGACACGGCCCCGTCGAAGATGAGCAGGCTTTGACGGATCTTGAGCTTGGCGAGCGCGTCCTGCAGGTCCTTGAGCGGGTAGAGGCGCGACGTCGATGACGCGCTGCCTTCGTAAGGCACCAGGTACGTCTCGCCGCTCGGAGTGACCAGAGCCTGCCCGGAGAAGTACAGGATCACGACCGAGTCGGCGGCCACGCGGGGCGGCAACCAGTCGAGGAGGGCTTCCTCGATGTCGGGCCGCAAGGCCTTGCGGTCTTGCAACAGGCGCACGTTCGAAGCCGGCACCCCGCCCAAGGCCTGAAAATAGGCGGCGACCAATTCGGCGTCCCGCGCCGCGTACTTGCGCGCGGGGATCTGCTGGTCCCGATACGAGCCGATGCCGACGGCAAGAAGGTGAACCTGGGGACGCTGAAAACCGACCGGAGCGCCGGGGACCTGATCCACGTTGTCAAACTGGTAGAGCCTCGGTGCCGGCTTGGCCGGAGCGAGGCCTCCTCCCCCTCCCTGCCGCATGGCCAAGACCAGGGTCTGTGCCGCCGGGATGCCGGCCCCGGACGCTTCCGCAACGGACACCTGCACGTTCGCTTGCTGGGCTTGCACCGCCAGGGGCAGGGTCGTCGAGAACTCCACTGAGCGGGACTCGCCGGGCTGGAGCGAACCGGCCGGCATGGTCGTGGCGGGGAACTGCGAAATGATCGCCGGAGTCCCGCTCAGGGTCACCGAGACGTCCCGTGCCGCCGCCTTGCCGGTGTTCACGAGGTCGATCCGCACCTTGACCCGTTCGCCCCCTTCCAGCACCAGGTTGCCGTTCTCATCCAGGACGGTCGCTTTGAAGGACAGGGCCGGTCCGGCTCCGATTGGAGCGGCGGTCGGGGCCGGTGGCGTCGCCGGGACTGCCGGTTGGGCCATGGGTTGTCCTTGGGCCTCGGCTGCGGCGAGCTGGCTGTCCGGGTCCAGCAGGGCGCGGGCGTGGCGGATGAACTGGACGGAGAGGGAGACGGCGGCGTCATGGAGCATGGCATCCGTGGTGACATACTGGCACCGATGCTGGGTGGGCTCCAGGATCAGCTTCTCTTTGCGCGAGATGGCAATCGGCTGCTCCAGGAGCAGCTTCCCGGACGGGTCCTTGAAGAGGACGACAGCCTCCAGCGTGAGGTCGGCGGGCAGGCGGTCATAGATGCCGTCGGTCTGGATCTGGAGGCCCGACTGCTGCAGCGCGATCAGGATGTCCACGTCCGGCTTGGCCCCGGCCGGCACCTTGTTGCCTATATAGATGGCCTTGAAGGTCTGGTGGGCGGCCTGGAGCAGGGTGGACTCAAGCTCATCGCCGACATGGAGTTGCTGCGGGGAGTTGCAGGCGTTGGTGTACTGCAGCATCGCCTTCGTCAGCGAGGGGTCGAGTTCTATCCTGGCCGTGACGGGAATCGGCGGACCCAGGTTGGGGATCTGCGACCGTCCGACGAAGGAAGAGACTTTCTCGCAGCCGGCCGACGACAGAGTCAGCAGCAGGGCCAGCAACGCTGCCCCCAGCCTGTTCCTCCGTGGTCGGCGGATGGACTGAATGCGGGTAGGCCGGCTCATCCTCTCTCCATTGTTATGGCTTTGCCACGAGTCGTCACAGGCGGAGTTGTCTCGTCACCGTACCGAAAATGAAGCCGGAATGCAACTTGATCGCGGGCTTGGAACTTGCCAGGAAAGGACGGCTCGTCTATTCTACGCCCATGCTTGTGCTGGGACTCCTGAACCTGCGCGACGCGGCGGCGGCTCTGGTCCAGGACGGTCGCGTGGCGGCGGCGGCGGAAGAAGAACGGTTCGTCCGAGTCAAGCACGTCACGGCCTTGCCGGTCCAGGCCATCCGCTCTTGCTTGCAGGAAGCAGGAGCCCGGCTGAGCGATGTGGACGGGATCGCCGTGCCCTGGAAGTACTGGGTGCTGGGACGACGGGCTGCGCTGGCGCTGGGGGCGATGCTCCGGTCTCCCACGCTCTGCCGCGTGAAAGGCCGGCGAAGTCTCGAGCGGCTGACTCGGGAGTGGGCCGAGCTGGCGTTCCTCCCGCGCAAATTGCAAGAGACCGTGGGGGCCCTCCGTCACGCCCCCGTTTTTCTCGATCACCATCTGTGCCATGCGGCGAGCAGCTTTCTGGTCTCACCCTTCGACCGGGCCGCCATCCTGGTCGTCGACGGGGCGTCCGAGTCCCACACGACGATGCTGGCGGTTGGGGAGGGGAATCAGATCAAGGTGCTCAAGCGGATCGATCTTCCCCATTCGCTCGGACAATTCTATGCGGCCCTGACCTCCTACCTTGGGTTTCGCCCGGACCACGACGAATACATCGTGATGGGGCTGGCGGCCTATGGGGAGCCGAGATTCGCCGGGCTCTTGCGGGAGCAGTTCCTGCCGCTGTTGCCGGAGGGAGCGTTTCGCCTGAATACGAACCTGCTGGACTTTCACCTGGCCCGGGTCGGTATTTTTGTTCCCGAACTCCTGCGGCTGCTGGGGCCGAACCGCCGGCCCGATGAAACGATCACCCAGCGGCATCGCGACATCGCCGCCAGTACCCAACTCGTGCTCGAGGAGACCCTGCTGCATCTGGCCCGGCATCTGAAGCAGGCGACCGGCGCCGAGGATCTGTGTCTCGCGGGGGGCGTGGCGTTCAACTGCGTGGCCAACAGCCGCCTGCGCCGTGAGCTGGGCTACAGACGGGTCTACGTCCAGCCGGCGGCTGGCGATGCGGGGGCGGCCCTGGGCGCTGCTCTGTGGCTCTCCAGCAGGCGCGGGGTACTGCGGGAACGGGAAGCGATGCGGAGCGCCTACCTGGGACCGCAGTTCAGCGAAGAGGACTGTCGCCGAGCTCTCGACCGGGCCGGCCTGACCTGGCAGGCTCTGCCCGACGAGACCCTCTGCGACCGTGTGGCGTCGGAACTCTCGAACGGTCGGCTGGTCTTCTGGTTCCAGGGTCGTATGGAATGGGGGCCTCGGGCGCTGGGCAATCGGAGCCTGCTGGCCGATCCCCGGCGGGAAGACATGCGCGAGCTGATCAATGCCAAGGTGAAGCTGCGGGAGCCCTTCAGGCCCTTTGCGCCCTCCGTGCTGGAGGAACGGGCCTCGGAGTTTTTCGACCTGCCGGACCCGTCCCCTTTCATGCTCTTCACCCACCCGGCCAAGCCCTCGGCCAAGGGGGTGATCCCGGCCGTGATCCACGTCGACGGCACGTCGCGCGTCCAGACGGTCGACCGGACCAGCAATCCCAAGTTCAGACAGCTGATCGAGGCCTTCGATCGGAAGACCGGCGTGCCGGTCCTCTTGAACACCTCCTTCAACGTCAACGAGCCGATCGTGTGCAATCCGGATGAAGCGGTCCGGTGCTTTTTGCGTACCGAGGTCGAGTGGCTGGTCCTGGGCAATCTTCTCGTGAAGCGTGAAAAGTGAGGCGTGAAGCGTCACAACAAGCAATGTCCTCCCGGTCTACGTCTCCTCACGTTTCACCCCTCACCCCGCTCATTTCATATCCTGCCCTCGACGCCCTGCTGGCATTTTTCATCCTGAACCTGGCCCTGCAGCCCCTCGTGGAACCGGACTTCGGCTGGCATCTGCGGACCGGTCTTGATTTGCTGAAACAAGGCTGGGCGATGCCGGCCACCGATCCCTATTCCCACACTATGCCGGACTGGCTCTGGGTGGAACATGCCTGGCTGACGGACGGGCTCTTGGGGCTGCTCTATCAAGGATTGGGTCCGGTCGGTCCGCTGGCCGTGATCGTCCTGTTCGCAGCCGTGACCCTGGGAGCCTTCTGGGTCATTGCCGGCCTGTCGCAAGCCGGCCGGACCTGGAAACTCGCGGCGATCTCCGGCGCCCTCTGGGTCGCCTTGCCGTTTCTGGGCGCGAGAACCCAATTGATCACGTTGCTGGGGCTGGCCCTGGTGCTTCGATGGTTCGGCCTGCATCAAATGGGGAAGCTGCCACATCTCTGGGTGGCCCCACCGTTGTTTCTGCTCTGGGCCAATTTGCACAGCGGGTTCACGGCCGGGCTCTTCGTCCTGGCCCTGACCCTTGTCGTCTCGGCGGTCTTGCGTCTGGCCGTCGGCCGCTGGCCGTCTTTCGCCGAATCTCTCGATGAGCCGATACCGACCTGGGCACAGATCGGACATCTGGCGCTGGTGATCCTGGTCTCCGCGCTGGCCACCCTGCTCAATCCTTACGGCTGGCGGCTGTACGGCGAGATCTACGCCTCGTTGAACAATCGGCTCATGATCGAGGTCCTGCACGAATGGCAGCCGGTTTCCCTCCAGACCCAGGCCGGCATGACCTATGTCTGGTACCTGGCTCTGTTGGGGCTGGCCCTGGGACTGTTCTATCGGCGCGCAGAGCCGGTGCGCTGGAGCCTCCTGGCGTTTTTCCTGGTCCAGTCCCTGCTGCACTGGCGGAATGTCCTGTTCTTTGTCCTGCTGGCCACGCCGCTCTGGGCGGAGTGGCTGGCCGAAGCGACGGGGCGCATCTCTCGGCTGGTGCCGGATGTCCGGTGGCAGAAGCGGGCCCTGCTGGGGCTGACGCTGGTTGTTGCCATAGGGATAGGGCGGCTGGGCTCCGACCATCTCCAGCGGGTCACCCGGTGCGGCTTGGCTCCGGAAGAGTTTTTCCGGTCCACCGAATATCCCATCGAGGCGGTCCAGTGGATTAGGGGGCACCGGGAGCAAGTGGGCGCCAAGCTCTACAACGATTACGGCTTGGGCGGGTTTCTGCTCTGGTGGCTGCCGGAAGAAAAGATCTTCATTGACGGCCGTATGCCGGCCTGGCGGGTCGGCGACCGGTGGATCTTTTACGACTATGTGGCGCTGACCGCCTGGGACCCGCCCGAGTTGCAGGTCCTCGACAAGTACGGCGTGGACTGGACCATCGTGGGACGCAACAGCCCCCTCAATGATGTTCTGGCGCAGGAACCGGCCTGGCGGGAGGTGTATGGGGACTCGAAGGTGACGATCTACGCGCGGCGGAAGCCGTAAAGACCGTTGGGGACTGGCCGGGTGACGAACGGAGAGACAGAGCAGCTCGGCCTGCGCTTTCTTAATTCCCTTGAACAGCATAAGAGCCTCGTCTGACGAGGGGCGGACAGCTTCGGTTGCGCCACGATGCGTTGCTGAGGTGTGGCTCTGTTGCATCATACTGTTGGCCGCTCGCCTTACCGGATTAACAGAGCGGCGAGCGACACCCTGTTGCGTCGTTCGCCGTTCCGCTCTCGCCGTGGCACTGCCCTCCGTGCCCATCCCCTCCATCCGAGGCTAAAGAAAAAGGTGGGCGGGGACAGGTCGCTCGTTGGACCTGTCCCTGTAAAGGATGTCAGAATTACGATATCTATGTGCTCGATTGAGGCGGATGTGAAGTGGACAGCTGGCCGATCACCTCTGCTTCATGTGCTTGGCCGGGATATGCTGCGGGCTGATAGCCGGATAGACTGCGGGATTCGCAACCTAATCTCGGTAGGTGGCACTAGACGGAGTGATTGATAAGTATACGACTTCGCAGTAGACTTGCCCACAACAGATCGCTGAGGCTGCCTTGCTATGCTGCACAGGTAGCCTGCAGCACACTTATTAGTTGGGCGTCATAGGTCAGGATCATGGCATTTCACAGGGACCCGAGGGTTACCTCATTGGCAGCCATTGCAGGACTGCTTGTCGCATGGGATCGCCAGATACTCCAGTACCGACGCTACTCGTGGGGTTCGGTTACCGATTTCTTAATTTCGTGGTTTGTCCACTACATCGCGGTGATCCTCATTCTCGGCGTAGCCTTCGCGATCACCCGCGGTAACGCGTCTTTCTTGCTAGGACGGAGCGAGACACTTCGAAAACTCACAACCGAAGAAGGATTGATCTACGGTTGCATCATCGTCATCGTTGCGGCTATGGTGGTGTTCTTCATCGCTCATTGGGTTCCCATTGAGACGGACGAGTAGCGCAGAGGGAGTGACGCCCAACCCGTCAGTCGAGCGGACCGGCCGAAAGCGGCCGTCCGCTCACTTTCAACGTTCGCCAACATTCTTGGGATGGGTGATCGCGGCTGCTGCTGCGCGGCGGAACCGTTCCTGGCTGGTCTGTGACGGAGGCGTGCTTCCCCTGAATCGTTGACGGAACCGAGCAACCTTGCTACCATCGCCATGAGGCTAGCTATGGTGAAAACAATCAAGGCCAGATTCTCACGCGGAACGTTTACCCCGCTTGATCCGCCGTCGCCTGAGTTGGTCCGCGAAGGGGAGGAAGTTCTGTTGACAGTGTCTCCGATCGCGCCGCCTTCCGGTTCTATCGTCCGGGAGACGACCGGTTTATGGAAAGGTCTGCTGGATGCTGAGGAACTGAAGCGGAACATTTACGCCGACCGCCTGGTTTCCACTCGCCCGCCGGTCTCTTTCTGACGTGCCGCGCCCTTCCTATCTCGTCGATACTGACTGGGTCATTGACCACTTCTGCGGCGTTGAGCTTATCACTCGAAAGCTTCGCGAACTCGAACACGAAGGGCTTGCTATCAGTGTCATTTCCCTGGCCGAGCTTTACGAAGGTGCGCACTACTCGCGTGACCCCCTCCGCAGCGTGGCCGCGCTTCAGCAGTTTGCGGCCGGAGTCGTTGTCCTCCCCCTCGATGATGAGGTTTGCAGCTTGTTCGGAAAGGAGCGTGGTCGGTTGAGAAAATTAGGCCGGACTGTTGGCGATTGCGATCTCTTCATCGCCTGCACCGCTATACGGAATGAGATGACCCTCTGTACGAATAACCGTCGTCATTTTGAGATGATTGAAGGCATCAGGTTGTTGTCGATACAGGGTTGAATCTTCTCGCCAGGGCGGTCCTCAGCTAGTCGCTCGCTTCTCGTACGTACCTTTGGCCGCGTTCCGGCGCACCGCCAGCATTTCACCCAGCATGCAGAGGCCGTCCTTCAGGACCCAGACCTTCGAGCCAGGCTGATCCGACCAGTTGATCGGCACTTCGGCGATCCTGTATCCCCGGCGCTGCGCGATGTAGAGCAGTTCCAAATCGAACCCGTAGCCGTTGATGCAGGCCGCCGAGAAGAGGTCGTCGGCCACGGTTCCCTTGAACAGCTTGAATCCGCACTGCGTGTCGGTGATGCCTCGGACCCCCAGGCGCTGGACGAACCAGTTGAACAGGTTTCCTGAAACGGACCGGTGCCACCGGGCCTTGACGCGGTAGCGGCTGTCGCGTGAGGCCAGAAAACGGGAGCCGATGGCGATGTCGGCTCCTTGGGCGATGCCGGCCTCCAGACGTTCCAGTTCCCCGATGGGGGCGGCGCCATCGGCGTCGGCGAAGAGGCGCAAGGCTCCACGCGCTTCCTTCATCCCGGTGCGAACCGCGCAGCCCTTGCCCTTGTTTCCAGTCAGGCGGATCAGGCGGACCATTGGCTCTTCGGCCTTGAATGTTTCCACGAGGGGGACGGTACCGTCCTGGCTTCCGTCATCCACGACCAGGATCTCGGAAGGCTCGCCTCGTGTCTTGAGATAGGCTGTAACCTCGGCCAGGTAGGGGAGGATTCGCCGCGCCTCGTTGTAAGCAGGAATGATGACGGACAGGTGTGGAATGTCACCCTGGCGAGTCGTCACGCAGGCTCCAAGGGTCGTTCACGCGATCGCCGGCATCGCCGGCTTGTTGCGGAGAGGCAGCCTACTCGCAAGATGAAGGGATTGCAAGGGTTCTGCGGACTTGACAGAGCCATGACTTCGGCGCAATCGTATAACTTGGAGGGGGGACGCTGATGTCTGGTCTCGTCGGACGGCTTCCCGCGTGTGCGATCGAGGAATGCGGCACTCGTTCCTGGCTTGTGCTCGGCGCCAGCGGACTCTTGGTTTGTCTGCTCTCTGCTTGCGCCTCGGCGGTTCCCCCCAGCCGCCTCGGGGAATACATCGGTCCGCAGGCGATGAGCGAAGCGGCGTCTCCCGCTCCACTGCCTCGGCGGGGCGGGCAGGCGGGCCTCGTCTTGATTGCGGATGCGACGGCGCCGGATGCGGCGCCGGCTCTCCCCACCGAGGCGCTGAACCAGTTGGCTGAGCGGCTGCAAGAGCAGTTCAGCCGGTTTCTTCCCGTCACGATCAACAAGATCGTTCCGGCCGAGGGCATCCATGCCGGGGGTGACGGCTCCCAGTTCGCCGCGCTGGGCAAAAAATACGGTCTGCAGTATCTCGTCGTCGCGGTCGCCTCCAGCACCGAGCAGGAATATCCGATCTATGTGTTTCTGGGGTGGGTGACCCACATGCAGCCGGGCTTGCGGCGCGACAACTGGTCCCTGATCGAGGTGGCGCTGATCGACGTCAAGACCGGCCGGTCGTTGCTCCGTGCCGAAGGACGGGGCTGGGCCACGCTGGATCGCCCCACGGCGCCCGGCATCAATCAGTGGTATCCGGTCATCTGGATGCGTCCCTTGGAGCCCAACTGGCGCTGGTGGCCGCCGACCTACGAGGGGGCGCAGCACACGTTGCGGATCATCGCAATGCATGAAGCGGTCAAGCGCCTGGTGCCGAACGTGCAGGACGCCTGGATCAAGAAACGCGAGGTCGAACTGGCCGCGATGGACGGATAGGAGTCGGGAGGGCCGCTCCGGCACGCCTCGACGCCCTCGCTTCTTTGTCACCCGGCATCCCGCCAAGACGTTCCTCATCCTCATTCCTCTTGCCCTGTCGGGCCGGCTGTTGAGGCCTCCGGCAGGGATTTTTGTCTTTGAAGGAGGAGGAGGGCTTGGTGTAGAATAAGTCGCTTCGCTCCATGCAGAGAGGGCTCAGGAGCCTGGTCGGGGAGGGGCGGGCTGGTGTGACTGACGGGCGGGAAGGGCAACGGGAGTCATTCAGGACATCATCGTGCAGATGAGGAAAGGGTTGATGATGGATCACCGGATCGTGTCGAGTCGCACAGGGCTCTTGGTTGGTGCGGTCATGCTCACGGCCTGCGTGGGCCTTCTGGATGGATCGAAATCGTCGGCTGTTGAAGCGGCCGTTCCTCCGGGCATGGCGCAGGGCTTTTCGGACATCGTGAAGAAGGTCACACCGGCGGTCGTGAATATCGCGGTGACGGGCGGCGAAGGCGGCCGTCGGGAACGGGGGCCGCGGCGTCCCTTGCCGCCGGGGCCGTTCGGAGAGCCGCCGGGCGGAGGGCCTCCCGGCGAGGAACCGCCCGGGATGGAGCCGCCGATCCCTCCTCCCATTCCCGGTCCTCCGGGCCGTCCTGAGCAAAGTGCCGGGTCCGGCGTCATCATCGATGCCCAAGGGCACATCGTCACGAACAACCACGTCGTCGAGAATGCGACGCAGATCACCGTGACGCTGATCGACAAGCGCGAATTTCAGGCCAAAGTCGTAGGCGTGGACCCCAAAACCGACCTGGCGGTCATCAAAATCGACGCGCCGAACCTGCCCGCTCCGCTCAAGTGGGCCGATTACGACAAGCTGCAGGTGGGGGACTTGGTCCTGGCGGTGGGCAGCCCCTTCGGCCTGAGCTCCACCGTCACGCTCGGCATCATCAGCGCGCTGGGCCGCGGGAACGTCAGGATCGCGGATTACGAAGACTTCATCCAGACCGATGCGGCCATCAATCCCGGCAATTCCGGCGGCGCGCTGGTGAACATGAACGGGGAGCTGATCGGCATCAACACGGCTATCTTCTCCCGGACCGGCGGGTCCGAGGGAATCGGCTTCGCGATCCCCAGCAGCATTGCGCTGGACATCGTGGACAGTCTGAGGAAGTCGGGCAAGGTGGTGCGGGGCTGGATGGGGATCGCGATCCAGGAGATCACGCCGGCGCTGGCCAAGTCGTTCAAGATCCCGGAGCAGCGCAAGGGCGTCCTGATCAGCGACGTCAATGAAAGCGGCCCCTCCTCGGCGGCCGGTCTCAAGCGGGGAGACGTCATCATCGGGTTTGACGACAAGGAAATCCAGAACGTCAGCCAGCTTCGCAACATGGTGGCGCGTACGATCGTGGGACGCACCGCCAGGGTGAAGGTGCTGCGGGACGGGAAGGAGCAGGTCGTCACGGTCAGGGTCGGCGAGCGGCCGTCGGACGAGGTCCTGGCCCGCAGGGAGCCGGCTGCTCCGGCTCCGGGGGCGGCCCCGGAGGCGGTCAAGCCGCCGGATAACGTTCTGGCGGCGCTGCGGGTGCAACCGCTTGACCCCGCCACCATGAGCCAGCTCAATCTGCCGGCCAAAACGACCGGGGTCTTGATCAACCACGTGGAGCCGGGAAGCCCGGCGGAAGCGGCCGGCTTGCAGCGCGGCGATGTCATCCAGGAGGTGAACCACGAGGCCGTTAAGAGCCTGGAGGACTATCAAAAGGCCTCGGCCAAGATCAAAAAGGAAGAGATGGCGGTGCTGCTGCTCAGCCGGCAGGGCAACAACCTGTTCGTGGCGGTGAACCCGAAATAAACGAGCGCCGTCAGCCATCAGCGGTCAGCGGTCCGGCCGGGATCAGGCCGGACCGCTGACGGCTGAAAACTGAGGGCTGAGTGCTTTTCATGCCCGACCTCTCGACATTCAAAAAGTGGCTGCAGGACTCGGTCTTCGCGCCGCTGGAAGACAAGAAGATGCCGGTCATGGAGCACCTCGTGGAGCTCCAGGTCCGGCTGACCCGCGCGGTCGTGATCGTGGGCCTCGTGTTCGTCGGGACCTTCTTCTTTGCCGACCAGTTGGTGCAGTGGCTGCGGGTTCCCCTGCAGAACATGTTCATTCCCGGGTCCCTGAAGTGGGTGCCCACGGACCTGCCGTTGATCCCGTTCGTCTTTCTGGCTCCGGCGGAAGCCCTGTGGCAGAACGTCAAGGTGGCCGGCCTGTTCGCGCTCGTGCTGGCCACCCCCTACGTGCTCTGGGAGGTCTGGCAGTTCGTGGTGCCGGGCCTGCACGCGCAGGAGCGGCGCTTCGTCGGGCCCTTCGTCCTGATCAGCACCCTGGCGTTCTACGCCGGGATCTGTTTTTCCTTTTTCTTCGTCCTGCCCTTCGCGTTGAACTTTTTGATCTCCTACGGGGTGAACGCCGGGTTCATCCCGCAGATCTCCATCGCCCAGTACGTCGGCTTCGCCCTCTGGTTCCTGCTGGTCTTCGGCCTGATCTTCGAGGTACCGCTGGCCATCACGCTGATGGCCAAGCTCGGCTGGGTGGATGCGCCGTTCCTGAAACGCTACCGCAAGTGGGCTTTTCTCGGCGCCTTCCTGGTGGCGGCGATCCTGACGCCCACCCCGGACCCCTTCAACCAGTGTTTGATGGCGCTGCCCATGTACGTGTTTTATGAGGTGGGGATCGTGAGCGCCGGTTTCTTCGGGAAAAAGAAACGGCCGGTCGAGGCCAAAACCGAGGCGGCCGCGGCGGGGGTTCCGACGGTCGGCAAGGGCGCCCTGGCGCCGGCGGGGGCCAATCCGGCCATGGCGGACAGCGAGTACGTGGGGGTGCCCAGCCCGGGCCGCCGGCGCTGATCATGACTGAAAGTGGGTGTGGGAGAGGCGCCTCTGGCGGGACCCGCTCCCACTGCGAAGGGTCTGGGAGCGGTGCCTCTGAGCGGGGCCCCTCCCACTTTGGATGAAATGAAGGTCGCGGTGTTGGTGATCAGCAGCAAGATCCTGTCGGGAGCGGAGCCGGACCAGGGGCGGGATTCCATAGAGCGGATGGTCACGGAGTTGCCAGGGACACTCAGCACGATAACTGCCTACGAGGTCGTCCCGGACGATCGCAAGGCGATCCGGGACCGGTTGATCGGGCTGTGCGAGGGGCAGCAGCCCGACGTGATCTTGACCCTGGGCGGGACCGGCGTGCGGCCGACCGACTGGGCGCCGGAGGCCACCCGCGACGTGATCGAGAAGGAAGTGCCGGGGATCGGCGAAGCCATGCGGCTTGAAAGCCTGAAGAAAGTCAGGACCGCGATGCTGTCGCGCGGCACCGCCGGCATCAGGGGCGGCACGTTGATCATCAACCTGCCCGGCAGCCCCAAGGGGGCCAGGGAAAACCTGGCGGTGGTCCTGCCGGTGCTGGAGCATACGGTCGAGAAAATGAAAACCGTGAAAGGTGAAGGGTGAAAAGTGAAAGGTAGTAGAGCATGCCAAAGGAACTGAACATCATACAGCAGCCTGGGTCCGGAAGCGGCGATGCCTGCACCTATATGTGGGCCTGCGCCATCTGCGACGAGAACGAGACCTGCCAGAAGGACAAGGAAGGGCACAGCCGCTGGCTGGT
>CAZKHY010000032.1:23874-27914 GCA_964552455.1 uncultured Nitrospira sp. | reverse complement strand
CCTAGACTGCGCGCATCGAGCGACCACTTTCCGAAGTGGGGGCTCTGCGAGCAAAGGGACAGCACGGCTGCCTGCCCGTCCCTCCATCTGTCTCTTCACACCGGCCACTCTTCCTCGTTCCAAGCCATCTCCCAAAACATCCACTCATACCTCGAGCTGATCACGAAGACTTCCTCCATCCGCCGCTTCTCGTCCTTCCCCGCCCCCTTGGCCCACAAGTCCACCTTCTTTCGCATCCAGCGCTGAACCTCGGCGAACTCAGGCGAGGCATAGAGCATCAGCCAGTCCCGGTAGGGGTGGGTGGCCTTGGGCAGGCCCTTCTTCAACAGGTGCCGACCCACGACGCAGTAGATCCAGGCGCAAGGGAGGGTGACCACCGTAATCTCGGCGGCGGTTCCGGTCTGAGCCACAGCCAGCATGTGTCTCGTATAGGCATAGTTGGTCGGGGCCATGGGGACGGAGGTCATCTGCTGTTGCGTCATCTTCCAGCGTTTGCCGTAATTTTCGTGCAGGCTCCGCTCCACGATGATCGTCTCCTCCGCCAGCTTGTTGAACTTCAGGGCCGATTCCGCATCCGGCGCCTTCTGCGCCCCGGCTGAGAAGATGCGAGCGAGATCACCCAGAAAACGGGCGTCCTGCAGAATGTAGTATTTGAACTTCCGTGCAGGCAGAGTCCCCTTGCCCAGCGCAAGGACGAAGGGATGGGTGAGCTGGGCGTCCCAAATCGGCTTGGCCAGCTTGCGCAGGTGCTTGGAGAAGCTATCAGCCATCAGCTATCAGCTCTTTTCCGGTACGAAGTTGTTTGTGAACAGAGTCTCCAGCGCCATTTTCTTGCCGATCACTCCACGGTCGTGGAGCCAGTCCCGCACCGACTTCCAT
Source organism: uncultured Nitrospira sp. (assembly GCA_964552455.1). Taxonomy (GTDB): domain Bacteria; phylum Nitrospirota; class Nitrospiria; order Nitrospirales; family Nitrospiraceae; genus VGXG01. The sequence continues at coordinate 27,035 of CAZKHY010000032.1, read as the reverse complement.
CTGGCTTCTTCCTGTTGGAGCGTCTCGGGAATATAGGGGAGGGTGGCGTCGAAGGTCCTGGCCGACAGAGCTGGGTCCGCCAGGGGGTTGGCTTTCAGATAGAGCCCCAGCGATTCTTCCGGTTGAAGATGGGTCAGAGTCAGGGAACGTGAGAGGGCGCGGGACACGCGGCGCACGAGATCCGGGTGACGCCGGACCATCCGGTCTGAGGTCATGACCACGAGCTGGTACAAGTCCGGCACGTTGTACTGGGTGGGGCTCACGAATTCGACGGCGGCGCCCCGTGATTCCGCTTCCACCTGTTCGTAATTCACGAAAGCTCCGAAGACCGCGTCGGCCTTGCCGGTCAGGAGGGCGTCTGTCAGGGCGAAGCCCACGTCCACCGGCAGGATGTCGTCCTGGGTCAGCCCCGCCGCCTCCAGCATGGTGCCCAGGATCGGGAGGTCGATGGCCAACCCAGGCCAGCCGACGCGGCGGTGGCGGAGGTTCTCCAGGCGCTTGATGGGTCCTTCCTTCAGGTACATGAGGCAGACGACCGTGTGGGCCAGCAGCGGGCCGATCGAGATCAGGGGCCGGCCTTGATCCCTCGCCTTGATCAGGTTGGTCTGCTCGCCGATGCCGAAGTCGGCCTTCCCTTGTGCGACCAATTCGAGGGACTCTTCCGGGACGGTCGGAACCAGGATGGACAGCTCCAATCCTTCTTCACGGAAGAACCCCCGCTCCTTGGCCGTGACGACCGGCAGATGGTCCGGGTTCAGGAACCATTCGAGGGCCAGGGTGACGAGGGGACGGGGAGAGATGAGGGGAACAGAGCGCGAGGTGGGGCGGCGGGATTTCTTGGGCAGGTTCTTTCGGGGTGGCATATGTCCAGGATGCTCAAAAAGGCCAGCCAACGCGGCCGCAGGAAGCGAGGACCCCGAGGCGTACTGGAAAAGTACGTTGAGGGGTTCGAGCGACGAGAACAAAGTTGGGGGGCTTTTTCAGCATCCTGATTAGGTGCGGCCGAGCCGGTTGATGCCGTCTAAGGCGGCGGTCCGGTAACACTCGGCGAGGGTCGGGTAGTTGAACACGTTGTTGACGAAGAAGTCCACCTTGCCTCCGTAGGTCAAGACGGCCTGGCCGATATGGATCAACTCGGTGGCTCCTTCTCCGATGATGTGGACGCCGAGGAGCTGCAGGGTGTCCCGGTGGAAGATGAGCTTCAGGAGCCCCTCGAGGTCGCCGAAGATCTGTCCCCGCGCGATTTCCTTGTAGAAGGCCCGGCCGACTTCGTAGGGCACGCCCTGCGCCGTCAGCTCTTCCTCATTCTTGCCCACGGTCGAGATTTCCGGGATCGTGTAAATGCCGTAGGGCATGACCTTGGGCAGGGTGGACTGCTCCACCTTGAACGCGTGGCAGGCCGCCAGGCGTCCCTGCTCCATGGAGGTGGAGGCGAGGGCCGGAAACCCGATGACGTCCCCCGCCGCATAGATGTGGGGGATGTCCGTCTGGTACTGCTCGTTCACCTTGATCTGGCCCAGTTTGTCGGTGGTCAGGCCGATGGCCGGCAAATTCAACTGGTCCGTGTTCGCAAGCCGCCCCATCGCGTACAGGAACATGTCCACGATGACGGTCTTGCCGCTCTTCAGGCCGATGATCACCCGGCCCCGCTCGTCCTGCGCGACCTTGTCGAGCTCCTCCCCCAGCTTCACCATGACCCCGTTGGTGCGCATCTGGTAGATCAGGGCCTGGACGACTTCCTGGTCCACGAACCGGAGGAGTTCGGTGCGCCGTTCGATCAGCGTGACCTTGATGCTGAAGGCGGCGAACATCGAGGCATACTCGCAGCCGATGACCCCTCCGCCCAGCACCGCCATGGTCTTGGGGATCGCGTCGGTGGCGAGGATGGAGTCCGAATCGCAGATGGACGAGTCGTTGAAGGGAATGTCCGCCCCGCGGCGCGGCCGCGAGCCGGTGGCGATGACGATGAACGGGGCTTGCAGGGTGTCCAGGGTGCCGTTCCGCTTGAGGATCTGGACGGTGTGGGGATCCACGAACGAAGCGGTGCCGTGGATGATGTCCACGTCGTTCCGTTCGAGTTGGTTGTTGACGATGTCCAGCTCGTGCTTGATGACCTGGTCCTTGCGGGCCATCAGGTCGCGGAGCGTCAGGCTTTTCTTCAGGGAGTAGGTGACGTTGGGGAAGGAGCGCAGCTTGAACCCGTGCAGGTAGTAGATCGCGTCCTTGAGGGTCTTGCTGGGAAGCGTCCCGGTGTTGACGGAGGCCCCGCCGACGGCCGCCTCCTTCTCGATGATGGCCACGCGCTTGCGGAGCTTGGCCGCCTGGATGGCGGCCTTCTGGCCGGCCGGGCCGCTGCCGATGACGAGCATGTCGTATTGCGCCATAACGTTCCTCGAAGCTGTCAGCACTCAGCCTTCAGCAGAGGACCGGAAGCTGACAGCTGAGTGCTGATGGCTGGTTGCCGTTTACAGCAACTTCTTTGCTGCCTCAAACGCCGCTTCCATGTCCGGCATCTGGGCCAGTTCGGGCGTGACCTGCATGTATCGGACGACGTTGTCCTTGTCCACCACCATCACCGTCCTGGCCAGAATGTGGGGGTTCTTGACCAGCAAGCCGTATGTCAGGCCGAAGGCCCCACTACGATAATCGGACAAAAAAGTCACATTCTTGATCTTGGCTTCCTTGGCGAAGCGGTCCTGGGCGAAGGGCGTGTCCACGCTGACCGTGATCAATTCCACGCCTTGGTCCAGCCCCCGGTTCTTCTCGCTGAGGTAATGGGTCTGCTGCTCGCAGACTTTGGTGTCGAGGGAGGGGACGATGCTGATGATCCGCACCTTTCCCTTCGTGTCCGCGATGTTGGTCAGGGAGAGGTCCCCCTTGGCCACCTGGACGTCCCGCAGGCGCTCTCCCACCTTGATCCCAGGCCCGGCCAGGGCCAGCGGCGTGCCTTTGAAGGTCACGCTGTTGCCGTCCCCGGCGGTCGCGCTGCCCTTCGCAACCGGCAGGTCTTTGTACATGAACGTGGTCTCGCCTCCGCCCATCATGGCGCATCCGGCGATTCCGACTAAGCCGGCCAGCGTACCCAGCACAACGGCGACATTGGTTCTATATGTGACGAGTCTCATCGATCCCTCCATACCTCGCTTGCGTGAACCGCTCAC
>CAZKHY010000032.1:16090-23774 GCA_964552455.1 uncultured Nitrospira sp. | reverse complement strand
TTCGATCACATGTGAGCGGAGAGGTTTTTTGCCTCCAGTAGGCTTAGATTCCTCGCTTGCGTGAGCCGCCGCGTTCGATCATACCGCACTTCGTGAGAACCGCTCACTTCGATCACATGTGAGCGGAGAGGTTTTTTGCCTCCAGTAGGCTTAGATTCCTCGGCCCCCCAGATACCAAGCTTCGCCAGAGTCCCACAGTAGGGGGCCTCACCAGATGGTTATATAGGGACAGTTTTCCCGCGCTGTCAAGGCTGAAGGAATTCCAGCAGCAGCGGGTTGACGATATCCGGCTTCTCCCACTGGGGAATATGGCCTGCTCCGGGGATCGCCGTGAAGGTCGAGCCGGTGATGACCTGGTGCAGGTCCTTACCCACTTGCAGCGGGAAGACTTTATCTTCGGCACCCCAGAGAATGAGGGTCTGCTGGCGGATCTCCCCCAGGCGTTTGGCAAAGCCCTCTTCCCAAAGCGGCAGGTTTCCTGCCTGGGCCATGAGGGGGGGGATGAAGCCGGAGCGCTTGCGGTTCTGGTAGGACCGTTCGATGACCGCCGGTGTCAGGAGCGACGGATCGTGGACGATCTCACGGAGCACGGTCTCGGTGGGGCCCCGCCCGACGAGTCGGTTGCCGAGGCTCACCAGCCAGACCGGCGCCCAGGTGTCCAGGGTCCGTTTGATCAGGGGGCTGGTGAGCTTGTCCTTCACATGGTCCGGGAAGCCTCCGATCAGCACGAGCCGATCCACGCGCTCCGGGTGGGCCAGGGCCATGCCGATCACGAGGCCTGCTCCCATGGAATTGCCGACCAGGGAGGCTCGCTCGACGCCCAGTGCCTGCATGAAGTGTGTGAGCGATTCCAGCAGGTCCGTCGGCGTGTAGGCGATGTCCGGTTTGTCGGACAGGCCGGACCCCAGCAGGTCCAACGTGACGACGCGGTGCGAGGCCGAGAGGGACGCCTGCTGATATTCCCACTGCCACATGGACCCGCCGAAGCCATGGACGAGAATGACCGGCGGACCCTGCCCCACGTCCAGGTAGGCGATCCGATGTCCGTCTACCGGCACGGACTTGACCGGCAGGCGGAGGAAGGAATCGAACCAGGGGGGGATGTCGGGATCAGTCATGCAGGCGTTCAGGAGGAAGGTGAAGAGGACAACCGTGATCGAGCATGCGCGCGGGGCCGGATGCCGCACGGTCACTCCAGTTGCACCAGGGTCTCGTCGGTCTTGACGTCCTCGCCCTCCTGGACGTAGAGGACGGCCACCTTGCCGCCGATCGGAGCCGGCACGCGGCTCTCCATCTTCATGGCCTCGATGACCAGGACGGGATCGCCGGCCTTCACCTGGTCGCCAAGGGCGACCAGCACCTTGACGACCCGGCCCGGCATCGGCGAGGCCACGTCGCCTGGCTTGGCCGGTTTCGGCCGTTTGGGACCGGCCTTGCCGCCGGCCTCCGGCGCTTCGGGGACTCCGGCCAGCACTTCCTGGATCGGCTCCAGATACACTTCTTCCAGCTTGTCGTTCACCCGGATGTAGTAGGGTTTCCGGCCGTCGCTCTTGCGTCCGGAGCCGGAGACCTGGATGTGGTAGGACTCGCCGTGCACCGTCACGTTGAACTCGATCGGCGCCAGGTGCAGCTCGTGGGCGACCGTGGGGCCCTTTTCCGGCGCCGGCTCGAGCTGCTCCGGCTTCAACTCGCCGCGCTCGCGTTCGTCGAAGAAGTCCCGGGCGATCGCCGGGAAAAGCGCGAAGGAGAGCTGGTCGTCGATGGAGTAGGACTTGGCCCCCAGCTCCTTTTTCACCCCTTCCAACTCCGGCTCCAGCCGATCCGCCGGTCGGCCCTTCACCGGCTCCTCGTCTCCGATGGCCCGGGCCATGACGTCGGCACAGACCGGACCGGGCGGCTTGCCGTACAGGCCCAGGAAATAGTTCTTGGTCTCGGTGGTGATGACCTTGTACCGTTCGCCGGTCAGGACATTGAGCGTGGCCTGGGTCCCGACGATCTGGCTGCTGGGCGTGACCAGCGGCGGATAGCCCATGTCCTGCCGGACCCGCGGGACTTCCTCCAGCACCTGCTTCATCTTGTCCAGCGCGTTCTGCTGGGCCAATTGCGCCGCTAAATTCGACAGCATGCCACCCGGAATCTGGGAGGTCAGGATCTCCGCATCCACCCCGGTAAAGTCGCTCTCGAATTGATGGTATTTTTTCCGGACCGTCCGGAAGTGGTCGGCGATCGGGACGAACTTGGGCAGCGCCAGCCCCGTATCATAGGGGGTGTTGCGCAGCGCCGCCACCAGCGTCTCGGTCGGCGGGTGGGAAGTGCCGCCGGCCAGGGGGGAAATGGCCGTATCCAGCATGTCTAGCCCACCCAGCACCGCCATCAGGGCCGACATGGAGGCCATGCCGGACGTATAGTGGCTGTGCAGGTGGATCGGCACCCGGACCGCTTGCTTCAGCTTCCTGACCAGTTGATAGGCGTCCAGCGGGGCCAGGAGGCCGGCCATGTCCTTGATGCAGAGGGTGTCGGTGCCCAGGTCCTCCAGTTGCTTGGCCATCTCGACGAAGCGGTCCAGGCTGTGGACCGGGCTGACCGTGTAGCAGAGCGAGGCCTCGACGTGCTTGCCGCAGGCTTTCACTTGCTGCATGGCCCGCTCCATGTTGCGTATATCGTTGAGGGCGTCGAAGATCCGGAAGACATCGATGCCGTTGGCCGCCGAGCGCTCGATGAAGCGGTCCAGCACGTCGTCGGCATAGTGCCGGTACCCCACGACGTTCTGGCCGCGCAGGAGCATCTGGAGTTTCGTGTTCGGCATGGCGGCCTTGAGGGAGCGGAGCCGTTCCCAGGGGTCTTCTTTCAGAAAACGCAGGCAGGTGTCGAAGGTCGCCCCCCCCCAGACTTCCAGCGACCAGTAGCCCACGGCGTCCAGCTTCTGGGCGATCGGCAGCATGTCCTCGGTGCGCATGCGGGTCGCCAGGAGGGACTGGTGACCGTCCCGGAGGACGACGTCCGTGATCAGCAGCTTTTTGGCCGGCGCCGCCTCGAACTGGAATAGGGGACGCTCCGCCCCTGTGCTGCGCGCCTTCTGAGCGTGGCCCGGCCGGGGTCTGGCTGTCTTCCGAACCGGCGTCTTCTTCTTGGACGCTTTTGCCATGTCGTTCTTACGCGCGAGGCGAGTCTCCTTACGCTTCACCCTTCACGCCTCACGTTTCACGAATTAGAGCCCTTCATAGGCCGCGATCGCCGCGGAAACGGCGACGACCAGGTCTTCCGGCTCCATGCTGCTGTCGTAGTCGAACAGCTCCGGGTGCGCCTCCAGATACGAGGTATCGAAGGTGCCGGCCCGGAAGTCCGGCTCCTCCATGATCTTTTTGAGAAAGGGGATCGTGGTCTTGACCCCGCGCAGGACGTATTCTTCGAGCGAACGGTGCATGCGGCTGACCGTCTCGTCCCAGGTGCGGCCCCGCACCGTGAGCTTGGCCAGGAGCGCGTCGTAGTAGGGCGGGACCGCATAGTCCTTGTAGACCGCGCCGTCGATGCGGACCCCGATCCCGCCCGGCGACAGGTAGGCGGTGATGGTGCCGGTCGAAGGGCGGAAGTTGTTCCGCGGGTCCTCGGCGTTGATCCGGCACTGGATCGCGTGCCCCTGCAGGGTGACGTCCTCCTGCTTGAATTCCAGCGGCTGGCCGGCGGCGATGGAGATCTGGGACCGGACGATGTCCACCGCGGTGATCTGCTCGGTGACCGTGTGTTCCACCTGGATGCGCGGGTTCATCTCGATGAAGTAATAACGTCCCTCCTGGTCCAGGAGGAATTCGACGGTGCCGGCATTGTCGTAGTCCACGGCGCGGGCGATGGCCGCGGCCGCTTCGCCCATCTCGCGGCGCAGGCGCGGCGTCAGGATCAGGGACGGCGCGATTTCGATCAGTTTCTGGTGGCGGCGCTGGATGGAACAGTCGCGCTCGCCCAGGTGGATCACGTTGCCGTGGCGGTCCGCGAGGATCTGGAACTCGATGTGGTGCGGCCGCTCCACGTATTTTTCAATGAACACCGCCCCGTCGCCGAAAGCCGCCAGAGCCTCGCGGCCCGCCGTCTCCATGCTGGCGCGCAGGTCATCGTCGGACCGGACCACCCGGAGCCCCCGCCCGCCTCCGCCGGCGCTGGCCTTGATCATGACGGGATAGCCGACCGACCGGCAGAAGGCCAGGGCCTCGCGCACGTCCGACACGGCTCCCTCGGTGCCGGGCACGATCGGAACCCCGATCTGCTTGGCCAGTTCGCGGGCCTTGACCTTGCTGCCCATCAAATGGATGGCGTTCGGGGAGGGCCCGATAAAAGTTATGCCGGAGGCCTGGCAGAGCTGGGCGAACTGCGCGTTCTCGGAGAGAAAGCCGTAGCCGGGATGGATCGCATCGGCGCCGATGCGGAGGGCCAGGTCCACGATCTGCTGCATGTCCAGGAAGCCCTTGACCGGCCCAGGGCCGACCAGATAGGCCTCGTCCGCTTTTTTGACGTAGATGCCGGTGGAGTCGGCCTCCGAGTAAATGGCGGCGGTGGCGATGTTGAGCTCGCGGCAGGCGCGGATGATCCGCATCGCGATCTCACCCCGGTTGGCCACCAAAATTTTCTTAAACATCATGTGATTAGGTTCACCTTGCAGCCTGAGGACACCCCGGTCGTCGGAGGGCCTGGCCGAAAGTCCGCGTAAGGTAACACACAGCCCCGATTGTTGTCGAGCCTGACAGGGGGGCGAAGCGTCGGGTTTCGAAGGGGTTATTGTGGCAGGAAGCGGGTGGAAACGAGCGGGAGATCGGCAGCAGGGCGATCCTTATCGGTCGGATCGCCCTGCTGCCGCCACGGCTCGTGTCGGTCTTATTTGGACTTGACCAGGAAGCCTTTGGACCGGGCGTTGCCGCCCCCCGCGACGATGTCGATGAACGACATGCCGGCCTTGGCCTCCGGCACGATCGCTTCGATCGTCGTGTCGTTCACGAACGTGTACTGAACCGATGCGCCGCCCGTGGCGCTGAAGGCCACGCCGTGGAAGCATTCCTTGGTCCCGAAGTTCTCCCCCTTGATGACGATCTTTTCGCCCGGCTTCGCCTCGTCCGGCTCCACCTTGAAGATTTTGGGACGCTTGCTCCGGTCGCAGACCGGGTCCTTTTCCACTTTGGACGCGTCGAACCCTTTGATGGATTCGGTCCCGAACATGCTGAACCCGGTGCCCTCCTCCGTCGCGCCTTCGGGCGCGGCCCCCTCGGCCGCCCACAGATGAACGGGCAGTATGAAGGCTGTCACAACCACCGCGGCTGACCAGTGCTTGAACATAAAGGCCTCCTTCAATGAACGATCAATGATAGTGAGGGATGACGTCGTTCTATTTTTGGTCGACGGGCGTATAAACGTCGTCAAGAATTTTCTGTCCTTCCTTCGAGAGCGCAAAAGCCTGGAACGCCTGCACCATCGGATTGGCTTCCTTCCTGGACAGGAGGAGCACCGGTCGCCGGAGCTTGTAGCGGCCGTCTTTCACGGGCGGCTCCTCCGGCTCCACCTTGTCGATCGGCAGCAGGCGCACCGCGACCCCCGAATTGACGGCTTCCAACGCCGGTCCGAGGGAGACGTAGGTGACGGCGGAGAGGGGGGGGAGGGTGCCGGCCACAGTTTTGATGGCTTTGTCGTCCGGGCCCACCACCTTGGCTGAGTCCGGGATCTTGCCCGCGATGCCCAGGTATTGTTCGAAGGTGTCCCGCGTGTTGCGGTTTGCGGGACGATCGAGGATCAGGATTCTGGTCTCCGGTCCGCCCAGCTCCGACCAGGTTCTCACTTTGCCCGTGAAGATGTCGGCCACTTGTTGCTTGGTGACTTCTTTGGTCTGGTTCGAGAGGTTCACCATGATCGCGATGCCGTCCCAGGCGATGGCGGTCGCTTGCAAGTCGGGGTCCTCTTTGCCGGTGACGGCGATCTGGGCCTTGCCGGATTTGACGAGCTCAATCGGCTTGGAGTTTTCGTCCCAGAGGACATCCACGTAGGCTCTGGGGTTGGCTTTTTCAAAGGCCCTGGCCAACGGCTCGATCACAACCAGTTCCGGACCGTTGCCGACGATGACGAGGGAGCCCGACGCGTCGCCCCCGACGGCCTGGATGGGAGCCGAGAGGCTCAGGAGACAGAGCCCCAGGGTGATCAGTATTCTGCCCTGCATGAACCCTCCATACCAAACTTCGTTTGAACCGCTCACTTCGATCCAATGTGAACGGATAGTTCTTTTGCCACCAGTGGGCTTAAATTCTTCAAGCTTGCGTGAGCCGCCGGCTTCGATCACATGCGGGCGGAGAGGTTTTTGGCCTCCAATAAATATGAGTCAAACTTCATTTGAGCCGCCCCCTTCGATCACATGCAGGCGGATAGTTACTGTGCTCCAGTAAAGATGAGTCACGCTTCGCTGCGCGGTGTTGGAACGGGCGTGGAAGTGCGAGCCGGAAGGGCCGCGCAATGATGGAAGCGAAGGTATGATCAATCAGGGCGGCAGCAAAGTCAAGGGAAGGTCCCACGGTCGGAAGCAGGGGCGGGTGGGGGCCGATCGAATCAGCTCCCGCCTTCCTTGCCGCCCCCTGAGGAGTCTGGTTTCACCGGTCCGAAGTTTTCCGGGCTGGGCATCACCCGTCGTCCCATGGCCGGGGGCAGTTTTGAAAACTTGTCCATCCGCTCGTTGAGCATGCTGTAGGCCTTCATCTCCTTGAAGCCCGGCTTGTGGTCGCCGACGATTTTTGAGGCGAAAGAAGACAGCAGCCTGGTCGATTTTCTGGCTTGGCAATGGGGGCAGACGGTGTCTTCCGCGCGGAAACTGACCGGCTGCACTTGCTCAAACTGCCGGCCACAGCCTTCGCAGCGATATTCATACAGCGGCATCGGGTTCCTCCCGACCGTGAAGATGGAACGGTCTTGTACGCCTGATTTAGTATAGCCGAAATTGCTGCAAGATGCGATTGCCTCCGACGCGTTCCGCCGGTTTCCGGCACTTGACCGTAGCGTCGATGGTCGAGTATCTTAGCACGGACTGTGAGCGAAGAACTAGGGGAACTTCTGGAGGCACAGTAACTATAACTATCCGCCTGCATGTGATCGAAGCCGGCGGCTCTAGCGAAGCTTGGTATGGAGGGACCGCATGCCGTTGTTGATTCGGAAGTATAAGCTGGCCAGTGGAATGATGCAGGAAGAGCGAATCGACGATCCGGACCGGATCGAGCGGTACATGAAGCTCTTCGAGAAGGACGACATCAAGAAGCTTGAGACCGGGCAGAGGGTATTCATCGAAAAGGACGAGTGGCAACTCCTTCCGTAGCCCCGCAGCCTCGATTCCGCACCCCCACAGCGTTGGGTTCCCGTTCGACGATCTATTCCCCGTCGTCCGCGGCGTTGCGGCTACGAGGGAGGGCGTGGTAGGCTCTGTCCAGCAAGGCGCAGCCCGCGAACGTGTGACAAGGTTGGGTCATGGTCTACTGGGTGCACATCGCGCGTTCGATTGATCGAGCGACGCTCCACCGTGAACGTTGCGCGGAGGTGCCGTCCAATTTCATCCGGACGGATTTCTGGGAGGGGGGCTGGTTCGATTATCCCGACAAGGAGCGGGCCTTGGCCGCCATGGAACAGGCCGGCGTGACCATCCAGAAAAAGTGCCCTCTGTGCAAACCCTGAA
>CAZKHY010000032.1:13913-15990 GCA_964552455.1 uncultured Nitrospira sp. | reverse complement strand
ATGCCCCAATTCGCCCTGCTCCTGAGCACCTTGGTCTGGGGCGCGACGTTCCCCGCCACCAAGGCCGCGCTGGACCAGATTCCCCCCTTTTCCTTTCTGCTCCTGCGATTCCTGCTCGGGCTCCTGCTGACGGTCGGGGTCGTTTGGGCCGTGAAAAAGCGGCTGCGGGCCGACCGGGACACGATCCGCATGAGCGCCGTCGCCACGGTCTTCCTGTTCCTGGGCTATACCCTGCAAACCGCCGGCCTGCACCATACGACGGCCTCCAACTCCGCGTTCATCACCGCCCTCTACGTCGTGCTGGTGCCGCTCTTCATGCGGCGGTTCCAGGGCATGATCTGGCTCTCGGCGGGCCTGGCCGTGACGGGGCTCTGGTTGTTGATTCATCCTTCGCCTTCGGCGCTGCCGTCGCTCTCCATGAACGTCGGCGACCTCATGACGCTGGGCTGTGCGGCGGCCTTTGCGGCCCACATCGCCTGTCTTGAGGCCTATACCAGGAAGGGCGACCAGGTCTCGCTGTTCCTGTGGCAGTTGATCTTCATGGCGCTGGCCCTGCTGCCGGCGATGTTGCTCGAAGGGCCGGAGGCGGCCCACTTCACTCCCACCCTGATTCTGGTGGTGGCGCTGGTCGTCACCGGGATCTGTGCGACCGGGGCTTTCGCGGTGCAGATGTGGGCGCAGCGTCTGCTCCCCGCGCAGCGGGTGGCCTTGATCTTTTCGTTGGAGCCGGCCTACGCGGCCTGGCTTGCCTGGTATTTTCTGGGAGAGCGTCTGGACCAGCAGGCCTGGCTGGGAAGCGGCCTGATCCTGCTCGCGGTCATCCTGGGGTCCGCGACGGGAAACGTGGCCGGTGTCCGGGAGCCGGTCCGATCCACTCCGGCCGCGTGAAGCACAGGAGTCTCTATGGCTGAAAAGTTCGGCAAGGCCCGATGGGTGCAGGAAGGGTTCCTCGACAACCGCGTGGCCGGCTGTGTCGTCGGGCGCATCACGTTCGCGGTATTGGGCCCGGTGGACTTCTATCTGAAGGGCGACTGCAAAGGCGAGATTGCCGGGAAAGCCATCCGGTTCAAAAACCGCTCCTTTGTGGACGAAGACCTGGCCGGACAGGTGCTGGCGGACTTCGAAGTCCCGCAAGTCGGGGAAGTGAGCCTCATCTCCTTCGATCCCCATCCCTTGCTCGGGCCCCATCCCTACATCGAATGGTTCTCCACCCGCAAGAACCATTACCGCATCGAACTGGCCCAGGGCGATGCCTGGGTTCTCTCAGAAGGCGAAGCGGCGGAATTGGACCGGGAAAGCGCCAGGATTCGGGAGGCGTTGAGTGGGCGCGTCCGGTCGACCAGGGATCGGTCGGATTCCGACTGGGTCTAATTTGACGCTCACACCTGGGTCCGCGACCTGTGATACTGCGCCGCTCGTTCCAAAAAAACCTCCAGAGTCTGTGGATCGTGCAGCCGATCTTCTTCCTCCACGGGGAGAAGAGGGAAAAGTTCCATGAAGGTTCGCGCAAAGAGACCGGCTCCGTCATGGGTCTCCATGCCTTGAGCGGTGAGGACAGCCACTCCCCTGACGCCGCAGCTTGGCGAGGCGCTCTTGAAGACGAAACCGGAGAGGCGCGCGGCTTCCAGTTCGCGGACCCGCTGCTGAGCAAAGCGAGACATCGTTTCGGTGTGATCAAATCCCGAGTTGATCGTAATGAGGCGGGGTGCGCCAGGTTCGCCGACCAGCCGCATGGCCTCGCGCGGTGTCCCCAGCCCGGATTCCACTTCCGGGCATACGGGGACCCATTCCACGCGCTGACGCAGGGTCTCGATCAGGAAACGGTCGAGTTTGTGCCCTCCGTCGTACCGGACGCGATCTCCGAGCAGGCAGCGACTGATGCCGATGCGAAGCGGGACCGGTCGGGATACGAGGCTGCTCCGGTTCACGATGCAAGCCACTCCTCAACGGCGCATCGGCAGCCTTTGCGTTCGAGGATGGCCGCCTGCCCCGTGACTGAGTCAACGTGCTCATTCTGCCCGGCTTTGCCGGTTGCCGGATGGCGGGCCAGCGGGCTCCGATGCTTGTAGCCCCTCTT
>CAZKHY010000032.1:11540-13813 GCA_964552455.1 uncultured Nitrospira sp. | reverse complement strand
TCGGGATGGCGGGCATAGCCTGTTCTCTTTTGGGCCAGGATCGTCCAGAGCGCATGCAGCTCGCGATGTTCCCCGAGCAAGTGGTGACGGCGGAGCTGCGCCGGCGGCAAGTCCCAGATTCTCATGGCAGGGGTCCGTCGAGGATCGCGTGCAGCGCCGGCCCCAGGGTTGGATAACGGAAGACATAGCCTCCCCCTACGGCCGCCGCCGGCTCCACCCGCTGTCCGGTGGTCAAGAGCGTGGACGAGCCGCCGAGCGCGAGCCGCAGGACGAACCCGGGGACCGGGAGCCAGGAGGGGCGGCCAATGACCCGGCCCAAGGTCCGGCAGAACTCCTTCATCGTCACCGCCCCGGGAGCCACCCCGTTGACCGGCCCGCTGATCCTGGCATCGGCGAGGGCCCATCGGATCAAGCCGATGAGGTCATGTCGGTGAATCCAGGAGAGCCACTGGTCTCCGGGCAGGATGGGTCCGCCCAGGAAGAACCGAAAAGGCGGGAGCATGCGGGGTAGGGCGCCGCCGTCCTTCTCGAGCACCATGCCGATCCGGAGCCGGACGACACGCACCCCAGAGGCTTCGGCCTGCACGGCCTCCTTTTCCCAGTCCTTGCAGAGCTCGGCCAGAAAATCCGAGCCGGCCGGTGCGCCTTCGTTCACGGGCGTTGAGCCGGAGGGCCCGTAGTAACCGATTGCCGAGGCATTGATCAGGACCCGGGGCCGGTTGCGCTGGTTCGACAGCGCCTGGACGAGCAGGCGAGTGGACTCGAGGCGGCTGTGACGCAGGGCCTGCTTGCGCTCTTTCGTCCAGCGAGCTTCGGCGATCCCTTCTCCGGCCAGGTTGACGACCGCATCGGCCCCCCAGAGGGCCTGTTCCCAGATCCCACGGCTGAGCCCGTCCCAACTGACGATCGTGATCCGTGGACCAAGGCGACTCTTGGCGAGGCTCGGATTGCGGGCCAGCACGGTCAGCTCGTGGCCGTCCTGGACCAAGGTGTGGCAGAGGGCGCGGCCGATGAAGCCGGTGCCGCCCGCGATCACAATGTTCATGACATCATCTCCCCATGAAGGGAATTATAGTTGGAAACGGGGAGAAGCGACAGATTTGCAGGAGAGCAATCCTCGGCGTGAGCCGCGTTGTACGATTTGACACTCTCTCCTTCGCCCACTTAGAATGACCACCCTTATGAACGATCGATTTCTCAGAGCCTGCCGTCGCGAGGCAGTGGACTGCACGCCCGTGTGGTTCATGCGTCAGGCCGGCCGCTACATGAAGGAATACCAGGCGGTCCGGGGGAAACACACGATTCTGGAGGTCTGTAAGACGCCTGATTTGGCCGCGCAAGTGACCTTGCAGCCGATCGAACGGTTTCCGCTGGATGCGGCGATCATCTTCGCCGACATCCTGCTGCCGCTGGAGCCGATGGGGCTTTCCCTGGAGTTTGCGGAGGGGGAAGGACCGGTCATCCGCAATCCCGTACGGGATCGCGCCTCCGTCGAACGGCTGCTGGTGCCGGAGGGGGACGAATTACGGTTCGTCGAGGAGGCCATCAAGCAGGCGCGGCTGGCGCTGGCCGGGCGGGTGCCGTTGATCGGATTCGCCGGCGCCCCCTTCACCCTGGCCAGCTACGCGATCGAGGGGGGCGGTTCCCGGAATTACCTGCTGACGAAACAGTTCATGTACCGGGAGCCGGAAGCCTGGCACCGGTTGATGGACAAGCTGGCCCGCGTGGTCACCGGCTATCTGCGCCGCCAGATTCGCGCGGGCGCCCAGGCCGTGCAGTTGTTCGACAGTTGGGTCGGGTGTCTCTCGCCGGGCGACTATGCCGAATACGTCCTGCCCCACGTCCAGCTCATCTTCGAAGGGTTGCAACGCGAGCCGGTGCCTCTGATCCATTTCGGCACGGGTACGGCCTCGCTGCTCCCGCTCATGAAGGAAGCCGGCGGCACCGTGATCGGGGTGGACTGGCGCATCCATCTGGATGAGGCGTGGAAGAAAATCGGGTACGATGTGGCGGTTCAGGGGAACCTGGACCCGGTGGTGTTGTTCGCACCGCTGCACGAAATCGAACGGCGGGTCGAGGATATTCTCAGACGCGCCGCCGGGCGGCCCGGCCACATTTTCAACCTCGGGCACGGCATCCTGCCGAATACGCCAGTGGAGGGGGTCGCGGCGGCGGTGGAGCTGGTCCATAAGTTAAGTCAGCGCTGACGGACCGTATTCGTCAAACGTTAACCGCGAAGAAAGCGAAACCGTCCGGACGAATAACGATTCACG
>CAZKHY010000032.1:3327-11440 GCA_964552455.1 uncultured Nitrospira sp. | reverse complement strand
TAACGATTCACGAATCACGAGGAGTAGAGATGCCTGGACCGCAGAAGCCGATCGCGGTGTTGTTGATGGCCATGGGAGGGCCGGACAAGCTGGAGAACGTGGAGCCGTACCTGTTGGACGTACGGGGCGGCCGGCCGACTCCTCCGGAGCTGGTCGAGGAGATTCGGGAGCGGTACCGCGTCACCGGCGGCAAGTCGCCGGTCCTCGGCATCACCCGCGAGGTGGCGCGCCGACTGGAGCAGAAGCTCAACGGGCCGGGCGGCGAGGGATTCCGCTGCTACGTCGGGCTCCGGCACTGGCACCCCTACATCAGGGAGGCCTACGCGGAACTGCTGGACGACCAGCCGCAGCGGCTGGTCGGGCTCTGCATGGCCCCCCAGTATTCCTCCATGAGCATCGGGGCCTACATCAAGAAAGTCGAGGAAGCGAAGGCGGAGCTGGGCGGCGATTTTCCCATCACCTATGTCCAAAGCTGGCACCGGCATCCGCGCCTGATCAAGGCGCTGGCCGAGAACGTCGGGATCGGGCTGCAGAAGTTTCCGGCCGAGGTCCGGGCCAAGGTCCCGATCCTGTTCACCGCCCACAGCCTCCCCGAGCGGATTCTCCAGATGAAGGATCCCTATCCGGACGAAGTCCGGGGCACGATGGAGGCGGTTTGCCAGGAGTTGGGGCCGGTGACGGCCCGTTTTGCCTTCCAGAGCCAGGGACGTTCCCATGAAAAATGGCTCGGCCCCGACGTGGAGTCCACGCTGGCGGCGCTCCACGATGAGGGCCACCGCCACGTGCTGATCGCACCCATCGGCTTTCTCTCGGACCATGTCGAGATCCTCTACGACGTGGACGTGGAATTCAAAAAGCTGGCCGAGTCCAAAGGCATGCAGCTTGAGCGGATTCCGATGTTGAACTCGAGCCCGTCCCTGATCGAGACCCTGTTCTCGGTCTTGGAAGAACATCTGGCCGCGCCGGTTCGGTAGCACACGTTCCCGTGACAACCACTTCTGAACAGTTGCCCAAGCGGGTCGCCATCGTGGGCGGCGGCATTGCCGGTCTGGCCACGGCCTTTGCGTTGCAGGAGAAGGCGGCGTCGGAGGGTCTGCCCGTCGCCTGCACGGTGATCGAGGCGGGGCCCGAATGGGGGGGGAAGATCGCCACCCACCGGGTCGGGGAGTTCCTCATCGAAGCCGGTCCCGACTCGTTTCTCTCCCAAAAGCCCTGGGCGCTTGAGCTCTGCGCCAAACTGGGGTTGTCCGATCACCTCGTCAACACCAACGAGACGGGACACAAGGCCTTCGTCTATTCGCGCGGGCGCCTGCGGGAACTGCCGGAAGGGCTGGTGGCGATCGTGCCCACCAAGCTGGGGCCGTTCCTCCGCAGCGGGCTCCTGTCCTGGCCGGGGGTGGCCCGCATGGCCCTGGATCTGGTCCTGCCGGGACGGTTCAACGCCGCCGATGAATCCGTGGCGTCGTTCTTCCGGCGCCGGCTGGGCTCCGAAGCCTTTGAACGGGTCGTCGAGCCGTTGATGGCGGGGATTTACGCCGGCGACGCCGAGCAGATGAGCCTGCGGGCCACGTTCCCCCAATTCATCGAGATCGAACGGCGCCACGGAAGTCTGATCCGCGGCCTGCTGGCCGGACGCAAGAAGGGCAAGGTCGCCCCCGCGCCGGGCCGGACCACGTTCGTGACGCTCAAGGGCGGGTTGGGAGAATTGGTTCGGACGCTGGTGGCCAAGGTGGGCGATGCCGGCGCCACCCTGTTGCCGGGTCGGCCGGTGGTCGCGTTGCGGGCCCCCTCGGTCCGATCCAAGGTCTGGACGTACGAGATCCAACTCAAGGACGGGACGGTGGTGACCGCCGATGCGGTCGTGCTGGCGACGCCGGCCTACGTCACGGCCGAGTTCCTGCGGCCGATCAGCCTGGCCGTGTCGAAGCTGCTGGAAGAGATTCCCTACGCGTCCACCGCCACGATCGCGCTGACCTACGGGAGCCGGGATCTCGGTCCCTCGGTGCGGGGCTTCGGGTTCATCGTGCCGCGGGTGGAAGGGCGGGACTTGCTGGCTGCGACCTGGACCTCCTTGAAGTGGCCGCATCGGGCGCCGCCGTCGCAGATCCTGGTCCGCTGCTACGTGGGCGGAGCCGGGCGGGAAGACATCCTCAAAGCCGACGACGGAACGATCGTGCGGCGGGTGCGCGAGGACCTGCGCCGCATCGCCGGGATCACGGCCGAGCCTTCCTACGCGGAGGTCAACCGCTGGGAGCGGGGCATGCCTCAGTACGTCCTCGGGCACAGAAACAGGTTGGACAGGATCCAGGCGGCGCTGAGCAACTTCCAAGGCCTCTACTTCACCGGGGCCGCCTACCGGGGAGTCGGCGTGCCGGACTGCATCAGGGACGGGAATGAGACGGCCGATCTGATCGTCAAGTACCTGACCGGGCGCCGCATCTAGCCGGAGGCACCGGGGACGGGTCTTGTCAATCACCGGAGCCGATCTTATAGTGTAGCTCCAGCCGTCATCATCGGCTGGGTCGACGGCGAGGCGGGGGGAGCGTGGAGGGATTGCTCTGGGCGGTGGCTGCGATCGGCCTGGCGGCTGCGTTCGTTGCGTTCCGCCGTGGCTCCCGGCTTGCGGAAGAGATCAAAGGGTTGAAGCGCGTCCAGTATGATGCCGACAGCCGCCTGAAACGGCTTTCCGAGGAGATCCGTGAGGCGGTGGAACCGTTGCGGTTGCACCTGGCGAAGGTGGCCGACGGCGGGCGCATCCCGCGAGAGATGATCTTGAATGGACGGCTGTATCAGGATATCTCGGCGGATGAGGCGCAACGGCTGCATGATCGGGAACGCGAACGGAAATCCGGCGACGTGTTGTTCGTGGATGTCCGGACCCCCAGGGAATACGCGGTGCGGCGGGTGGCGGGCGCGAAGCTGGTGCCGATCGAGGAGTTGGAGCGGCGCTACAAGGCGGAGATCCCGGACACAACGGCCAAGGTGCTGGTCTATTGCGCGAGCGGGGAACGGAGCCGCCTGGCGTGCGACTTTCTCGGCCGCCAGGGCTACGCGAACTTGTACCATGTCCAAGGCGGGATGCTGAGCTGGCAGGGGCCGACGGAGGGGGCGGGGCCGTTGAATTTGATTCAGATTGAACGGAAATAGGTGTCAGCTTTCAGCAATCAGCCGTCAGCTTCTCACGAGAGAGGGCTGATCGCTGGCCACTCAGAACTGAAAACGTCGATATGGCCAATCCCTTCACGATTCTGAATGTCAACGGTCCCTACCGGGAGCCGCGGGAGCCGGTCTTCTCCTACGATTATTCGGTGCAACGGCCGACCTGGCCGACGCCGCATGCGGTGAGGGTGAAAGTCTCGATCGCGGACGAGCTGGACTATTTCAAGAACAAGATCCTGGGCGTCAGCGGCGGCAGCCCGGGCCAACAGCTCCGCTTGAACCAGTTGTTGAGCCGGCGGATCGCGGATCGCAAAATCCAGATCGCCAACGAGGAGGGGATGTTCATGGAACGGTTCGATGTCATGCTCCCCCCCTTCACGGGTCCGTCCGCGCATCTGTTCGTGCCCCTCGAAACCTGGATGAAGGAAACGGAAGCCTCCCTCCGGCAAGAAATTCGCGACACCATCGGGATCTAGTCCGATCCCTTCCCCGCCCTTGTTCAGCGCCAGCCTGCTTCGTCCTCGCGGCGCGTTGAGTTTGTGTCCTGCGAGCCAATGGTTTCGTGCGGGGGCCGGGCGCGGCAGGCGCCCGATTTTCTTGCCCACAGAATCTGTGGACAGACCTGTGGATAAGCGCGGATGAGCGGGGTGATCGCCGAGTCAGCACGGAGTCGCAGCAACCTGCTCAAGTTTTAGGCATTGTATAAGTACTCGCCGTCGATACCACCCGTGGTAGGACACGTAGTTTCTCGCAAGGGCAAAACCTGCCTGAGCATAGCTTGTGCACAAGCCGCGCGGGCGGGGCGAAGTCAGAAGAGTCGGCGGTAGGATTTGGAGTGGACGCCGGACTCGTCCGCGAACCCGATCGAACCCTGGTCCGGGTTCCCCGTGTCGTTCACGTCGATCCGGTAATGCCCGCGCACCTGCTCCATCGCGGTCTCGAAGGGGACCGCCTGGGGATAGAGATCGCCGGGAGCATGAGCGCCCCGCGCCAGCACGCGGACGACGTCGGAGCGAGCGAACTGCGGATCGGAGAATATGTAGATGTCGGCGATCGCGTTCTCGCCGAGTTTGTGTCCGGGAGTGGTGGCGGGCAGCAGGGTGGACAGCTCGTTGGACAGCCGGGCGTTCCGAAACCGCTTCAGGAGACCGGCGATCTGGCTTTCGGTCGCCTGGGGCGGCACGGAGATGCAGACCGCGTTGATCTCCAGGATGGTGTCTTTGACCTGGAACATCACCGGGGCCGCATCCGGATCGTCGGCGACGGTCTCCTGGACGCTCGGCGGCACGGCGGCCGGCTTGTGTTTGGGGTCCGGCATGAAGATCAGGATCAGCAGCCAGAGACCTCCGATCATGCCGAGGACGACCACGAGAGGATGGGCGCCGGCCCTCTTGCCCTCCTCGTAGGGGCCTTGCTGCCTGTCCCGTTCCGGCTCCCGCTCAGTATCCATGCTCGGCGCTGCTCCGGTCCTCTATCGGAGTTCGTTAATAATTAAACGTTGTTCGTAAAACGCAGGAAGTGCTTATCCGCACGGTTCACGTTGAACGATTCACGTGTAACGTCTTTTCCCTCTGCTTGGCTTCGTCCCACAAAGCGTCCATTTCCTGCAAGGTCATCTCGCTGAGAGACCGGCCGGTGCGCACCGCCTGGGCCTCGATGTGATGGAACCGGTCGGCGAAGCGGTTGGTGGCTTTGCGGAGCGCTTCTTCCGGGTTGACCTTGATCGCGCGGGCCAGGTTGACCAGCGCGAACAAGAGATCCCCGAGCTCCGCCTCGATATGCTGCCGGTGATCCTGCCCTCCGTCAAGTCCCGGGCCGGACGGCGGAGGCTCGGGAGCCTGCGCCCCGGCCTTGAGAGCCGCCCGCAATTCCCGGATCTCTTCTTCGATTTTCCCGATGATCTGCTCGATCCCTTCGTCGTTGTGGGGCCAGTCGAATCCCACGCGGGAGGTGCGGGCCTGAAGCTGGAACGCCCGGAGCAAGGCGGGGAGCGTCTTGGGCACCCCGTTCAAGAGGGATTCCGGTTGCCCGGCTTCTTGCCTCTCCCGGCGCTTGATCTCCTCCCATCGCGTGACGACTTCTTCGGCGTCGGCCGGATTGTCCGCGGCGGGAGGGCCTCCAAAGACGTGCGGGTGGCGGCGGATCAGTTTCTCTGCCAGCCGTTCCATGACCTCGTCGATCGTGAACGTGCCCGCTTCGGTGCCGAGCTGGGCATGAAACAGGATCTGCAGGAGCAGGTCGCCTAATTCCTCCCGCAGCAGATCCGTCTCCCGCCGGTCGATCGTTTCCAGCACCTCGTAGGCTTCCTCCAGCAGGTAGGGCTTGAGCGACTCGTGGGTCTGCTTCCGATCCCAAGGGCAGCCGTCCGGCGCCCTGAGCCTAGCCATCAATTCGACGAGTCGATCGAACCGCTCCGACATACTTTTCCCTCGTTCACGAAGAAGCGCCGTGCGGGTCTGTCGCGGAAGGAGCGCCGCGAGAGGCGCGGAAACGGAGACCCGCACGTCACTGGGCCCCATTATACCTGTTTTGCGTCCCGCTTCAATCCCGGGTCTGGTTGCGCCAAAACGTGAAAATATGATAGTTTGTACTACATTTATGCAACGCCCGGTCATGCAGTGAGGGGGCAGTCCATGAGCGCGGATGAAGCACAAGGGTTCGTCATTCGCGACCGCCGTTCGCAGTCCGAAAAGCGAGCGGAGGACGAACCGTCGTCCGCGACCCAAGCTCCTCCCGCCGCGGATCAGCGGTCTGAGGCCGCCTCATCCGGTCGGTTCGCCCAGGCCGGCGAAGCAGGCCAGTCGCAAGAGCCGGGCCCCCCGGTGACGTTTTCTTCCTTCACCTTTTCGCTCGGCACCTCCGCGCTCATGCTCATGGGAGAGCAGTTGGATCCCCGGCAGGCCCAAGTCCCGGTCAACTTGGTGCAGGCGAAAGAGATCATCGACATCCTCTCGATGCTGGAAAGCAAGACCCGGGGAAACCTGACTTCCGAAGAACAGGCGGTGCTGGAGGACATGCTCTACGCGCTGCGGATGAAGTATGTGGACCTGGCATCGGGCAAGCAGCCCGGCAAGCCTTCTTGACCCGGCTGCGCGTCGACTGCGGCCCTCTCTCCGCGTGTGAGTCCAGCAAGCCGTTCCTGTGCGTCTCCTCCGCAACGTGGCGTTCGATACGGGACCGTCGTCAGGCTTGGTGCCGACCCAACCCGATGCGACAAGACTTCTTGCCAAGACAGGCTTCCAACGCGCTTGCCGTCGGCGTCTTCAGCGCGCTGGTCTGGCTGGTCTGGGGGGGCAGCGATCAAGCCGTCCAGGCCGCGGCGCCCGTTGCTGAATCTCCCGGTGTCGATGCCGGCGTCAACGAAGGGCGACGCCATGTCGCAAGCTTGTGGGCCGGCAGCGGCTGGCGGCTGATTGAAGCGGGCGAGTACCGGCGCGCGGCGCAAGCCTTTTCAGTCGCCAGGGATCTGGCGCCGCAGGAAGCCTCCTATTGGGTCGGGTTCGGCCTGAGCCAGCTCCGACAGTTCCGGGATGACCTCGCGAGGCCGGCGCTGGAGCGGGCGCTTGAAATCGATTTCCAGATGACCCAGGCCCACGTCCTGTTGGGGGACATCCACGTGCAGCGTGGCGACGTCGCCGCCGCCCTGCGGTATTATGACGAGGCGTTCCGGCAAGATCCCAACCATGTGGGGGTACGGGAGCGGCTCCTACTCGCCAGGCGGGACCAGGCCTATGAAGCCACGTTCGACCGTCTGTTCGGCGCCCATTTCATCGTGAAGTTTCAGGGGGCGGCCGGTCGGGCCGCCGCCCGGGAGGTCGCGGAGCGGCTTGAGACGGCCTACGACGAGGTCGGGAGGGTGCTGGGTTATTTCCCCGATGAAACCATCACGGTGCTGCTCTATCCTGAGCGGCAATTTCAAGCGGCGACCCTCAGCCCGGGCTGGACGAGCGCCCTGTTCGACGGCCGGCTGCACCTGCCGATCGAGCGGGTCAGGCAGGGCTCGACCGGACCGGGGGCGCAGGGGCGAGAGCAAGGGCGCGAACTCGACCGGATGTTCAGGCATGAAGTGGCCCATGCCGTGGTCCACCGGCTCAGCCGTGGGCATGCGCCGGCCTGGCTGAGCGAGGGCTTGGCGTTGTATTGTGAAGAGGCGGGACGGCCGCGCCGCCGGTTTGCGCATCATCCGCCGGACAGGCCTGAAGCCAGAGAGTCGCTCCGCTCGCTCCACGGGAGCTTTCTGAACCTTCCGTCGCGCGCGGCCTTGGCGGCCTATGAAGACAGTTACGGGGCGACCACGGTCTTGATCCAGCGCCATGGACTCCGGCTCGTTCGTCAATTGCTGGAGACCCTGTCGGTCACCCCGGATTTTCCCCGAGCCTTCGAAGCGGTGTTCCATGAGCGGTACCAGGACTTCGATGAAACCAGGCCCTCGTCACAGGCCGGTCTGCAAGGTTGATATTTCACTGAAGGCAAAAACCTTCTCCTGGCACGTCGGGTACCCGTTGATCGGGGCGCCCATTGCTCTTCTGAATGCAATGGGCCAGTGCAACGGGTGATGAAGTGCCGGGCTCAACCGAAGGTTGGTATGGAGGTACGAAGGGCTGATGCCTGATCCGATGGAGCCAGCCAGAGGCCCCGCTTCTGCCGCGCCGGCGAAAGGATCGGCCGGGAGCGACGCGAGCCGTCCTCCCTTCGGCGTCAGGCCCCGGTCGGGACCCGCGGTGGCGGGGACCAGGCCGGACCGGGAAACAACGATGGAAGCCGACCGCCGGGGGCTGCATTTGCGACCGGTCTGGATCGTCCTGTTGTTGCTCCTGCCCTGCCTGGCCCTCACGGCCTACTATTCCCAATACGCCTCCCAGTATTCGGTGCAAGGGGGCCCCGATGCCGATTCGCTGCTGCCCAGCCCCGGCTACGCCTTCGTGCTCCTGCTGATCAACCTGGACCTGATCGG
>CAZKHY010000032.1:0-3227 GCA_964552455.1 uncultured Nitrospira sp. | reverse complement strand
ACGCTGGCGGTGAACAGCGCGCGCGCCATCAGCCGCGAGATCTTCCGGGAGGACATGCTGATTCCCGAGCAGCGGGAGCTGCTGATCGCGACCATGGATCGGAAGCGGGCGGAATACAACCTGGCCGGGGTCGAGGTCTTTTCGTCCAAGATGGAAGGGCTGACCAAGGCCGTGGACCCGGAGGTGCCGGCGTCGGTGCTGGATTTGCCGATCGGCCAGTTGGTCCTGCAGGTCTTGAGCGGCAAGCAGGAACTGACCTCGGTGCAGGAGGCCCAGAACGGCCGCCTGATCCGGGCGGGGATTCCCATCGCCTCGAACGTCCGGCGCGGCGAAGTGGACGGGGTGGTCGTGGTGGACGCCTACGTGCCCGAATCGCTGCTCGCCAAGATGGAAGGCATCGCGCGGCAGTACACCGAGTACCGGCAGATCAAGGCGATGAAAAATCCGATCAAGGCCGGGGCCTACCTGTTCGTGGCGGTGATCACGGTCATGATCATCTTCAGCGCGACCTGGTTCGGCTTCTACGTCGCACGCGGCATCACGGTGCCGATCCAGCGGCTGGCGGAGGCCACCGAGGCGATCGCGCAGGGGGATCTCAGCGTCCGGATCGCGGTCAAGGCCACCGACGAGATCGGGACGCTGGTGGACTCCTTCAACCGGATGACCGAGGACCTGCGGGGGAGCAAATCGAAGCTGGAGGAGGCCAACGTCTCGCTCCTGCAATCGAACCTCGAACTGGACCGCCGCCGCGCCTACACGGAAGCGGTGGTGGATACGATCGCCTCCGGCGTCCTGTCGCTGGACCGCGACGGCCGCATCACCACCTTCAATCCCTCGGCGGAGCGCATCCTGGGCGTGTGGGGCGATCAGCTCCGGGGCCGCCCGGTCAGCGAGGCCTTCAAGGAGCTGGGGCTGGACATGTTCCAGCACGCCTATGACCGGATGCTGGCCGACGGGCGGGACAGCCTCTCGGTGGAAGGGCCGGTGGAGGTCAAAGGGAAGTTTCTGACGATCGGCTTGAATTGCGCGCGCATGAAGGACGAAACCGGGAAGGACCTGGGCTTCGTGCTGGTCTTCGAGGACTTGACCGAATTGATCAAGGCCCAGAAGACGGCGGCCTGGCAGGAAGTGGCGCAGCGGATCGCGCACGAGATCAAGAACCCGCTCACGCCCATCCAACTGTCGGCTCAGCGCCTGCGCAAGAAGTTTTTCGAGAAGTCGCCGGATTTCGACGGCATCTTCGACGAGTCCACCCAGGTGATCGTCAACGAGGTCAGCAGCCTCAAGCGGATGGTGGACGAGTTCTCCAAGTTCGCCCGGATGCCGGCCCCCCAGATGGCCCGGGAGTCGCTGCACGAGGTCATCCGCGAGGTGGTGGCGCTGTACGGCGGGGCGCACCGCGACGTGGAGTTCATCGTCAATCTGGACGAGACGCTTCCGCCCCTGAGCCTGGACCGGGAGCAGATGAACCGCGTCTTCGTGAACCTTTTCGACAACGCGGTCCAGGCCATGAACCAGAAGGGCCGCCTCTGGGTGACGACCAAGTACGAGTCCAAGCATCACAAGGCGGTCGTCAGCGTGGCGGACGAAGGGGCCGGCATCCATCCGGAAGATCAGGACAAGCTGTTCGTGCCGTATTTTTCGAGGAAACGAACCGGAACCGGCCTGGGATTGGCCATCGTGCATCGCATCATCACGGATCACGACGGCCAGATCCGGGCCGCCAACAACGAACCCAAGGGGGCGGTGTTCACGTTCGAGCTGCCGGTATAGAGAGCTGACAAGTTGGCAAGTGAGCAAGCCGACAAGTAGCCGACCTTGTAACTTGTCAACTTGCTCGCTTGTCAGCTACGTGTGAGGACGACGAGGAATTAATGGCTGAATCGATTCTGATCGTGGACGACGAGCCCGCGATCCTCAATTCCGTGAGCAAGATCCTCGAGGATGAGGGCTATCAGGTGGTCGTGGCCAAGAGCGGGACCGACGCGCTCAAGCAGATCGCCACCGATCCGCCGGACCTGGTCCTGCTGGACATCTGGATGCCCGAATTGGACGGGCTCGAGACCCTGAAGCGCGCCAAGGAGCAGGCCCCGAGGCTGCAAGTCATGATGATGTCGGGGCACGGCTCCATCGAGACCGCCGTCAAGGCCATCAAGCTGGGGGCCTACGATTACATCGAAAAGCCGCTCTCGCTGGAAAACGTCACGCTGCGGGTCCGGCATGCCCTGGACCAGCGGCGGCTGGAGGAAGAGAACCTCACCCTTCGCACCAAGGTCGAGCGCCGCTTCGAGCTGATCGGCACCTCGCCGGCCATGCAGAGGCTCCGCCAACTCATCGCGACGGCCGGGCCCACGAACGGCCGCGTGCTGATCGCGGGCGAGAACGGGACCGGCAAGGAACTCGTGGCCCGCGCGATTCATACGCAGAGCCCCCGCCACGACCGTCCGTTTGTGGCGGTGAACTGCGCCGCGATCCCGGAAACCCTGATCGAGAGCGAGCTACTGGGTCACGAGCGCGGCGCCTTCACCGGAGCCACGGCTCAGAAGCGCGGGCAGTTCGAGCAGGCGGACGGGGGCACGCTGTTCCTGGACGAGATCGGGGACATGAGCCTCAACACGCAGGCCAAGGTGCTGCGGGTACTGCAGGAGCAGCAGTTCACCCGGGTGGGCGGCAGCAAGCTGATCAAGGTGGATGTGCGGGTGATCGCGGCGTCGAACAAGGACCTCGCGAAGGAGATCGAGAAGGGCAATTTCAGGGAAGACCTCTTCTACCGATTGAACGTGCTGCCGATCGAGGTGCCGCCGCTGCGGGAGCGGAAAGAGGACATCCCGCTCCTAGTGAAGCATTTCCTCCGCAGCCAGGCGGAGGAGCTGGGACTGAAGACGAAAGACATCACGCCGGAGGCCCTGGAGATCCTGCAGCAGTATGAGTGGCCGGGGAATATCCGCGAGCTGCGCAACCTGATCGAGCGGCTGATGATCATGGTATCCGGTCAGGTGATCGAGGCGGCACACGTGGAGGTGTCCCTGCATTCCCGCCCTGTGACCCAGGCCGGTTCACCGGCTCCTTCGATTCTGGCGACCAAGTCCTACGATTCCCTCCGCGACGCCCGCAACGCCTTCGAACGGGACTATATCGGTCGCAAGCTCCGCGAGCACAACTGGAACGTCTCCAAGACGGCCGAAGACCTCAAGATCGAGCGGAGCCACCTGCACAGAAAGATCAAA
>CAZKHY010000031.1:2338-28737 GCA_964552455.1 uncultured Nitrospira sp. | reverse complement strand
GTATTGAAGAGCGTCATGCCGAGGATGGCTGCGTCCCTGGCCATGGCCTCGCGTGGGTTGATCTCCACCGTCCCTCGACTGCCGATCACGACCACGCGGCCGCTCTTGGCTAGGACCGTCAAATCCTTGCCCAGATTCACGTTGGCCAGCATCTCCAAGATCACATCCACCCCTCGTCCCTCCGTGAGAGCCACGACTTGGTCAAGATAGTCAGCGGTTCGGTGATCCAGCACGTGATGGGCGCCCTGTTCCTTCACGAGCGCTCGCCCTCGTTCCGTCCCGGCCGTGCCGATCACGGTGAGGCCGGCCGCGCGGGCGATCTGGACGGAAGCGATCCCGACCCCGCCGCTGGCCCCGTGAATCAACAGGACTTCTCCCGCATGGGCATGAGCGCGATAGAAGAGCGCGCGATAGGCCGTTGCATAGGGCACGTTGACCCCGGCCCCCTGCGCGAAGGACACCCGAGCCGGAAGCGGATGAACTTGCTCGACGGAGCAGAGGGTCAGCTCCGCGTAGGCGCCGGTGAGCGTGCCCGACGTATAGACCCGATCGCCGACTTTCAACCCCCGCACCCCATTCCCCACCGCCTCTATGGTCCCGGCCGCATCCATGCCGGGCGTGTAGGGGAGGGGTGGCTTCGTATAGGCGCCGGCCCTGATGTAGGTATCCACGGGATTCACCCCGGCGGCCTTGATCCGCACGAGGACTTGTCCCGGACCAGGCTTGGGATCAGGCACCGTCTCCAGCTTCATGACTTCAGGCTCGCCGAACTGATGCACTCTGATCGCTTTCATGATTGTCTCCTGATTGCCCGGCCTTCATGCCGGTATTCCCGGGACAGCGGCTGTTCCCCCCGCCAGGGATCGGATTTCCGTCGGATAGTTCCGCTCCCGCCAGGCTTCTATCCCACCGGCCAAAGGCCGGACCTTGGTGATGCCCTTCTTTCTCAACCGGAGCGCCGTGCGGGCGGCGGTGACCTCATTGGGGCAGGAGCAGAACAGGATGATGTCCCGGTCCCGCGGGATTTCGTGATGACGCTGGTCGATCTCCTCCGCCAGCATGTGGAGAGAGCCCGGGATCGTATGGGGATTGGCCTGGACATCCACCGGATGCCGGAGGTCCACGACGACCGGCTCCTCTCCGTCGTCCAGCTTTTGCCTCAGCTCATCCACGGTGATGCGGGAGATTCGCAAGTGGCGCAGAAACAGTTGCCGGTGAATGAGCTTGTAGGCGAGGTACGTCCCCAAGGCGGCCAGGAGCAGCAGTCCGAGCCTGCCGCCCAACCGGGACGCGGACGACGCGATTTGCTCGAGTTGATGGCTGAACAGATAGCCGAGCCAGGCGCAGGACCCGGCCCAGATCAGCGCGCCCAACCCATCGTAGAAGAAAAACCGGCGGACCGTCATGCCCACGATGCCGGCCAGAGGCGGCGCGACCGTGCTCAAGCCCGGAATGAACTTGGTGAGGAGCAAGGACCAGACCCCGTAGCGGAGGAAGAGATTCTCGGTGCGGCGCACGCAGGAGTCCGGCTCCAGCGAGATGCGGCAGATCAGGCCGAGGACTTGCCCGCCCCGACGGCGCCCCAGCTCATACCAGATGCCGTCGGCCAGGAGGGAGGCTAGGACCGGGACCAGGACGGCGGACGCCAGGGACATCTTCCCGGCTCCGGCCAAGGCCCCTGCCGCGATCAGCAGAGGGATGGCCGGGACCGGCAGCCCGATCTGTTCCGCCAACACGACCCAGAACAAGAACGCCTCGCCATGCCGCACCAGGAATTCGATCGTCTCGGTCATCGTCGGTCACCGCTGAGACCGTCACCCGTTGACTTGGGCCGTCGGAGAAACCTTCGGCTCTCCCTCACCGGTGCCGTTCGGCGGCCACCCGCCGCCCAGCGCTTTGTAGAGCTGGACGATGGAGACCAGGTGAAGCCGATGGGTGCCAGTGAGGGCCAGTTCCGCATCGAAGAGATTCCGCTGGGCGATGAGCACGTCCAGATACTGCGCGAGCCCCCCCTTGTATCGGAGATTGGCCAGGTGGAGGGCCGACCGCAGGGACACGACCTGCTCCGCCTGCGCCGCTCGCTGCTCGCGGGCCGTCTTGACCGCTACGAGGGCGTCTTCGACTTCCCTGAACGCCACGATAATCGCCTGCTCGTACTGGGCCAGGATCTGCCTGGCCTGGGCCTCGGCGGCTTTCTGCTGGAATCCTAAGATCTGGGCATTGAACAGCGGCCCGGTCAGGGAAGGACCTGCCACTCCGAAGTCACCGTGCCGAGAGGGATCGAACAACTTTGTGAGTGACGGATCGGCCACACCCAAGAGCCCGGTGATGGACAGCTTGGGAAAGCGATCCGCCTTGGCCATCCCGATGCGGGCGGTGGCCGCCCCCAGCTCTTGTTCGGCCCGGACGATATCGGGTCGTCGCTGGAGCAACTCGGACGGAAGGCCGGCCGGCACCTGGGGCGGCATCACTTGCTCGGTGAGGGAGCGGCCCCGTGGAATGGAGGCGGGATTTCTTCCGAGCAGCACGCTGAGCTGGTTCTCCTTCTGGACCATCTGCCGCTCCAGCTCGGCCTTCCGAGCTTCGGCATTGGCCCGTTCCGCCTCGAACTGATCGACGTCCAGCTTGTTGATGAGTCCCTGACGCAGCCGGGCGCGGCCGATCCTCACCGACTCTTCCCACGCCAGAATCGTGCGCCGGGCGATGTCCAACTGCATGTCGAACTGGCGAAGATCGAAATAGGCCTGGGCGACGTTGCTCACGAGCTCCAGGATGACGGCGCGCCGAGCCTCCTCCTTGCTGAGCAGGTCCGCGCGAGCCGCTTCGTTGGAGCGGCGGATGCGGCCCCAGATGTCGATCTCCCAGGAAAGGTTGCCCTGGATGTAATAGTTGAAGGGATTGGGAAATCCCGGGAACAGGAAGACGGTATTCCGGCCGAACGCGGGCGCATTGCCCGTAATGCCCAACTGCGGGGCGAAATCGGTCCTGGCGATGAACAGCCGGGCCTCGAACTCTTCGATCGTGGCCGTGGCCAGCTTGAGATCCTTGTTCTCTTCCAGCGCGACGCGGATCAGTTTCTGGAGTTCCTCATCGTGCAGGAGTTCCCACCAGGGCAGGTTCGCGATGGAGGTTCCCTCTGCCTCCGCCATGCGGAACGTGTCGGGCTTGGACACGTCGGGGGGGACGTAGTCCGGCCCCACCGCGCAGGAGACCAGCAGCAGCGACAGGATTGTAAGCATCAAGCTGTGCATGTCACACTCCTCCTTCCGTCTCCGACCGGACCGGTTCCGCGCTCGGCGTTGTCGGCAGGGGACCGGCGTCGCGCCGGGAGAGTTTCCGGACCAGCACGAAAAAGAGCGGCACGAAGAAGATGGCCAGGAACGTGGCCGCGAGCATCCCGCCGAACACGCCGGTCCCGATGGATTGGCGGCTGGCCGCCCCCGCCCCCCTGGCAAGGACCAGCGGGACCACGCCCATGATGAAGGCCATGGAGGTCATGATGATGGGACGGAAGCGAAGCCGGGCGGCCTCGACGGCCGCCTCCATCACCGGCAAGCCGGCCGCGCGGCGCTTGTTGGCGAACTCCACGATCAGGATCGCGTTTTTGGCGGCGAGGCCGATGAGGGTGACCAGCCCGATCTGGAAGTAGATGTCGTTCGTCATCCCCCTGAGCCACACGGCGGACAAAGCTCCGAAGACGCCGAAAGGCACGGCCAGGATCACGGCGAACGGCACCGACCAGCTTTCGTACTGGGCGGCCAGCACCAGGAAGACCATGACCAGGCCGAACGCGAAGGCCAGGACCGATTGCGCGCCGACCTTGTGTTCCTGGTAGGAGATCCCGCTCCAGTCGATCCCGTAGCCCTGGGGCACCAGGACCTCCTGCGCCAGGCGCTCCAGCGCATTGAGCGCCTGGCCGGAGCTGACGCCGGGCGCAGCGGCGCCCAGCACCAGGGCCGTGTTGTATCCGTTGAAGTGCGTGACCGGATCGGGGCCGCTGGTGTACTCCGTGGTCACCACGGTATCCAGCGGGATCATGGAGGCGCCCTGCCCGTTCACCGCGCGTACGTAGATCTTGGCGATGTCTTCCGGATCCGACCGATACTGAGCCTCAGCCTCGGTCTGCACCCGATAGACGCGGCCGAACTTGATGAAGTCGTTGACGTAGAGGTTGCCGAAATAGGCCTGGAGCGTATCGAAGACCTCCGAGATGGGCACCCCCAACGCCTTGGCCCGCTCGCGGTTCACGTTGGCATAGATGCGGGGGGCGCTGACGCGAAAACTGGTGCCGATCGCGCCGATGGCCGGGTCCTGCCGGGCCTTGGCGACGAACTCCTGCGCGATGGCCGCGAACTGCTTGAAGTCCCCGCCGCTGGGGTCTTGCAGTTGCACGGAGAAGCCCCCCGTGGCTCCAAGCCCCCTGATAGAAGGCGCGTTGAAGGCCAGGATCAGTCCCTCCGGAATCTTGGCGAATTCCCGGTAGGCCGCCCCGATCACCGCCTGCACGTGATCCTGCGGCTTCGTACGCTCATCCCAGTGCCTCAACGGCAGGAACATCGTCGCGCCGTTCGGCCCTCT
This sequence comes from uncultured Nitrospira sp., assembly GCA_964552455.1. GTDB lineage: Bacteria > Nitrospirota > Nitrospiria > Nitrospirales > Nitrospiraceae > VGXG01. The sequence goes on along the minus strand of CAZKHY010000031.1, from coordinate 24,159 downwards.
GGTGTTGAAAACGAAGTTCAGGCCGGACATCGCGTCCGTCGAATGGATCGCCGGGATCGACAGGAAATAGCGCTCGACTTTCTCAAGGACGGCGTCGGTCCGCTGCTTGGACGCTCCGTCGGGCAGTTGCACGATGGTGATGAAATACCCCTGGTCCTCGTCCGGCAGGAAGCTTGGAGGGATCACCTTAAGCAGGCCAGCCGAGATGGCCACGAGGACCCCGAACGTCGTCAGGGCCAACGCCCACCGCTTGGTGACGAGGCCCACGCCCGTGATGTAGTGAGCCCGCGCCCCATCGAACAGGCGGTTGAACAGTCCGAAGAAGCCCTTGGGCGGGCCCTGGTGCGGCTTGAGGACCAGGGCGCAGAGGGCCGGGCTGAGCGTGAGCGCGACGAACCCCGAGATGATCACGGACATGGAGATGGTGATGGCGAATTGCTTGTAGAGCTGGCCGGTGATCCCTCCCAGGAAACCCACGGGCACGAACACGGCGCACAGCACCAGCACGATCGCGATCACAGGCGCCATGACCTCTCCCAGGGCTTTCTTGGCGGCCTCTTTCGGCGAGAGTCCCCCTTCCCTCATGTGGCGTTCCACGTTCTCGACAACCACGATCGCATCGTCCACCACGATCCCGATGGCCAGCACCATCCCGAACAACGTCAGGGTGTTGATGGAAAACCCCAGGACGTTCATGCCGGCGAAGGTGCCGATCAGGGAGACCGGCACCGCCACGCCCGGGATCAGCGTGGCGCGCCAGCTTTGGAGAAAGAGGTAGACGACCAGGATGACCACCACCATGGCCTCCATCAACGTCTTGACCACTTCCTGGATGGAGACCTCGATGAATCGGGTCGTGTCATAGGGGATGTCGTACGACACGCCGTGGGGAAAGCTCTTGGACAGCTCTTCCGTCTTTTGCCGAACCCGATTCACTGTGTCGAGGGCGTTGGCCCCCGGTGAGAGGAAGGTCAAGAGAAACACGTTGGGCTTGCCGTTCCACCGTCCTTCCATGCTGTAGGACTGAGCGCCTAGTTCGACCCGCGCGACGTCTTTGAGGCGGATCATGGACCCGTCCGGCAGGGCCCGGACGATCATTTCCTCGAAGTCCTTCACTTCCTCCAGGCGCCCGCGCGTGATGATCGGGATGGTGAGCTCGGTCCCTTTCGGAGCCGGCTCCCGCCCGACCGTGCCGGCCGGAAAATCCCGGTTCTGCTCGCGAACCACGGCCGCAATGTCCGTCGGGGTCAGGCTCAGTTGGGCCATCCGGACCGGGTCCAGGATCAGCCGCATGCTGTAGTTCTGCTGGCCGAACACGTAAGCGTCCCCCACGCCGGGGAGCCGCTTGATGTCGTCGATCATGCGGAGGATGGCGTAGTTGGACAGAAAGACGGTGTCGTGCGTAGGGTCGCTGGAATTCAGTGCGATGACCGCGAGCAGATCCGGGGACACTTTCTTCACGGTGATGCCCTGGCGGACCACTTCGGGCGGGAGCTGCGGCTCCGCCAGTTTCTCCCGGTTCTGCGTCTGGACCTGGGCGATGTCCACGTCCGTCCCGATCTCGAACGTGAGCTGGATGCTCATGTGACCGTCGTTGGTGCTGGTGGAACTGTAATAGAGGAGGTTGTCAATGCCGGGGAGCTGCACTTCGATGGGACGCGCCACCGAATCCGCGATCACCTCCGCGCTCGCCCCCGGATAGTCGGCATCGATCTGCACCACCGGAGGGGTGATTTCCGGAAACTGGGCGATGGGCAGGGTGTGCAAGGACACCAGCCCCACCAACACAATGACGATGGACAGGACCGACGCGAAGATCGGGCGGTCGATGAAAAAGCCGGCGCTCACTTCTTCACCTCCGGCTTCGCCTGCGCCGGCTTAGCCGGCTGCGCCGGCTCCGCCTTGGCCTGGGGGGCTTGGCTCGCGGAGGAAGGAGCCGAGCCGTTGAACGGGATCGGCTTGACGGGCGCGCCGGGCATGATGCGGTGCATGCCTTCCACTACCACCCGTTCCCCGGCTTTGAGGCCCTCCTCGACGAGCCACTGGTTGCCGCGCCATGAAGCGGCCGTGATGTCGCGGACCTCGACCTTGTCGCCCTCTCCCACCACGAACACAACCGAGCCCTTCGGCCCCTGTTGAACGGCCCGTTGCGGCACCAGGATCGCCCCGGTCCGCACGGCGCCCAGGAAGCGAACCGTGACGAACTGCCCCGGCAGCAGGGCCCGCTCCGGATTGGGGAACACGACCCGCACGTCCAGGGTCCCCGTCGTGGTGCTCAGGCCCACGTCGAGCAAATCCAGCAGCCCCTCATGCGGGTAGGTGCTGCCGTCCGCGAAAGTAATGACGCCTTTCAGCTCGTAGACCCCCGCGCCTTGCACCTTCTTCGAGGCCCGCTCCCGGCGCCGCTTGAGAACGAAGTTTTCCGGCGCGCTGACGATCACGTACATGGGGTCCACCTGGTGAATGACGGTGAGCAGATCGGTCTGCGCGGAGACGAGCCGCCCTTCATAGACCCTGGTCCGTTCGATCAGCCCGTCGATGGGGGCGGTGATGAGCGTGTTGCTCAGGTCGAACTGGGCTTTCACCAAATCCGCTTTCGCTGCTTCCAGGGAGGCCTTGGCGGCCAGGTCTTCCGCCACCGCGTCGTCCACGTCCTTTTGGCTCACCGCTTGCTCCGCCAGGAGCGGTTTGACGCGGGTGAGGTTCTGCCTCGCCTGGACGACGCGCGCTTCCGCCTGGGCGACCTTGGCCCTGGCGCTGGCCATGGCCGCCCGGAACGGCACGGGATCGATCTGGTACAGATGATCGCCTTGCTTGACGTCGCGCCCCTCGGTGAAATAGCGCTCCTTGATGATCCCCGTCACCTGCGATCGGATCTCGACGGGACGGGACGACTCGGCTTGCCCGATCAGTTCCGGCTCGTCGGGCACCGTCTGGGCCGTCACCGTCATCACTTCCACCTCCGGGATGGGGCGGGCGGGCGTGGAGACCGCTTCCTGCTTGCAGCCCGGCAGCGAGACCGCGCTGACCAGGAAGATGGCGGCGATTCGTACTGTCCGGCTTTGTACAGACATGGCGACGCTCACGTTCTTTTCCCTTTCCGATGAGACGAGCATGCATCGGGACGGTCGGCGTGGGTTATTTCGTCCACAATGCATCTGGTGAGACAGCCGGCCGCGTGCAGCCTGGCGCCTTGCGTCCACATCCGAGTCAAGAGCGCTTTCCCTTCGCAGTCAATGAAGGTGACCGCGGTCAGATCCACCAGCACCTTGGCCTTGGGGGATTCCGTCACACCGCCCCAGCAGCGGGCCAACTCCTCCACCCAGGGCCCGGCTAATCGGCCTTCGACGACCAATCTCGTGGCCTCGGGCTCCGGGTGGACCGTGATCTTCAGCATGGGATACTTCCTCCATCCTCACCGGCCGCGGCGCAATCGAGTCATGGGGCCGCGAGCGTCGGGTAGTCAATGTAGCCTTGGGGCCCTGGTGAATAGAACGTCGTTTCATCGGGTTTCGCAAGAGGCAGTCTGCGGTGCAACCGCTCCACAAGATCCGGGTTCGCAATGAAGAGGCGGGCGAAACCGACCAGGTCCGCGCCGTTCTCGGCGAGCAGGCGATTGGCGCTCTCACGATCAAGCCCGCCGGTCGCGATGAGCGGCCCTTCGAAATAGGGGCGCAGGAGGGCGACGGCGTCGAGGGCGGGAGCCGCCTGCGCCGATGCCGGGGCGCGCTGCACGTGCAGATAGGCCAGCCCCATGCGGCTGACGGCCCCGGCGAGATAGACATAGGTCCCATGGGGATCGGCGTCGTGCATGTCGTTGAAGGTGTTCCCCGGGCTCACGCGCACGCCGATCCGACCGGCCGTGCCGGCCCCATCGACCATGGCCTCCAGGGTCTCGATGACGAAGCGGGCTCGGTTCTGGACGGTCCCTCCGTACCGGTCGGTGCGTTGGTTGCTGTTGGGGGACAGGAACTGCATCGGCAGGTATCCGTTCGCGGCGTGGAGCTCGATCCCGTCGAAACCCGCGGCCAGAGCGTTGATCGTGGCCTGCCGGTACTCGTCGATCAGCGCGGGGATCTCCTCGGTCGCGAGCGCGCGGGGCATGCTGTAGGCCTGCAGGCCCAGCGCGTCCGTGTAGATCTGCCCGGCAGCCCGGACGGCCGACGGAGCCACCGGCGGGGCGTCGATCGCCCGGTTGAGCCGGTGCGCAATGCGCCCCGTGTGCATGAGCTGAAGAAAGACGGTGCCTCCCTTGGCATGGACCGCCTCGGTCACCTTCCGCCAGGCCTCGATCTGCGCGGACGTATGCATGCCCGGGGTCCGTGCATATCCCTGTCCGCTCGCGCTCGGCTGGGTGCCCTCCGTGACGATGAGCCCGGCAGACGCCCGTTGCGCGTAATAGAGAGGGGCGTGGTCGGACGGGATCCCCTCACGGTTGGCCCGGTTCCGGGTCATGGGGGCCATGACGATCCGGTTCTTCAACCGCAACGGGCCGATGGTGACCGGCTCGAACAGCTTCTCTGTCTGGGTCATGACCATGCTCCACTAGCCTCCGTTTCGACGCTCACCTGATCGGCGAGGGACGTCGCCCACGTTGCCGGACCTTTGATCGGAACCATTTTGGAATGGGCTCGGCGCCACCGGTCCGCCGCGAGCATGACGAGCAGCAGCGCGACCGGCGACACGGAGGACATGAACACAATCAACCAGGACATGGCGTCAGCTCCTTTCCTCCGACGGCGAAGAAACACTCCTCTCGCTCGCGCCGAGGCTGTCCGGCAGGCATCGCCGGCGATTCTGCAGAATGACCGGATCGATGACCTCCCCGCATTGCACGCAGCGCCGCGCCGCAAGATCGGGATGAGCTCTGTCCTCCAGGATGTCCGCGAACGGCTCGACCACCATGAGACCCCCGCAACGCGGACACCGGGCGGTGTCGAGGGCTTGCGCCCACCCCCGAGCGACCGCCTCTTTCTGATCCTCGACGAGAAAACCGATCGTCGCGGCCATCGGAGCCTCCTTTATCTCTTCTATCTCTTCAAGCGTTCGCTGACCCGAACCGTGCCATGATCACGCTTATCCGTTCGGACTGTACGAGCAAGGAGTGATGGCAAGAGCCGTTCCACTTACGCGATCACAGCCAATTCTCATAAGCGGCTGAAATAGTGAGGCTATGTTTGCGATATCTCAATTGATGCCGATCACGATCGAGAGGGGCAATGCCGACATGTCGGCAAATGCCGATCCGCCGGCGTCGGCACTCGTGGCGAACAATGATCGGCCTTCGGGGAGGAGCAGGCTCCACACGACTGTGGAGGAGCTGAGGATGTTGTTCGGACTTACGCTTTGGGCTTGACGCAGTTGGCTCCGCCCCGGAGGACGCAGAGCCGGTAGATCGAGGCGTCCGCCCAGAACTCCAGGCTGTTCTTTACGTCGCCCCAGGAGTTGAACACTTCCTTGTCGAACAGGTTCGTGCCCCCCACGCGCCGGTCGGCCCCCGCGGCCAGCAACTCCCCGGTCTGGGCGTCCTTCACGATCACTTCTAGCGTGACTTCCCCCGCAAAAGCCGGCTTGCCGCTGCCAACGGTCCAGAGGGCGTTCGGCAGCCGGAGTTGCGGGATCGCTTTTGAGGCGACCGTCAGCCCGGTCCTGGATTCCTCGCCGTGCGTGATCGCAGCCTGTATGCGCATCGTGCCGGGAGCCGGCTTCTCGACCATTTGAAAGTCTTTCGCGAGCTTCAGGTAGAGTGCATCGTAAAAGGAGTCGACGAGCCGCTGCAGGCCTTCCCGTTGTTCGGGGGAAAGTCTGTGAGCCGGATCGTCCCAGACCGTGACCGGCTCCAAGAGGATTTTGTTATAGGAAGCCCAGTGGACCTTCGGGTTCCGGTACCGGCGCAACGCCTCCTGTCCTTCCTCGCCCGACTTGAGGAGGGTCCGGTATTCGGCGAGGAAGCCGGATGGCTGGACATCTTTGGCATGCCTGGTCGACTCGCAACCGCCCAGCAGCGTCGCGAGCGCGACGAAGAGAATGGCTTGTAGAGGGATCATGTCGGGGCTCCTTCTCTCTCCACCGTCTACCGCCGGAGAGTCCGGTGACTATGGACCGGTATGATAGTACGACACTACCGGGGACGAGCAATGCCGAGCTTCTGCATCCTGGATTGGAGCGTCGTCCGCTTCATGCCGAGCTTGGCCGCGGCACCGGAGGCTCCTCCGATGACCCACTTGGCCTCCTGGAGCGCGCGCAGGATATGCCCGCGCTCCGCCGCTTCGAGCGTGGCGACCGGCGGAGCCCCAGGCCGAGCCGAGGACTTCAATTCGGCCAGAGGGACGTGCAGCTCGGTGCCTTGGGAGAGAATGACGGCCCGCTCGATCAGGTTCTCGAGCTCGCGGATGTTGCCCGGCCAGTGGTACGCGGACAAGGCGGTCATGGCTTCGGTCGGGATGGTCTCGACGCGCTTGTTCATCCGCCGGGCAAACTTCTGCGCGAAGTAGCGGACGAGCAGCGGAATGTCCTCCCGGCGCTCGCGGAGGGGCGGCACGGTCAGCGGGAACACGTTGAGACGGTAGTACAGGTCGCTGCGGAATTGCTTCTCGCCCACCATCTGGGCCAGGTCCCGGTTGGTCGCGGCGACCAGGCGGACGTTGACCCGGATCGTCTTCGTGCTGCCGAGCCGCTCGAACTCCTGTTCCTGCAGCACCCGCAGCAATTTGGATTGCAGTTCGAGCGGAATATCGCCCACTTCGTCCAGGAACAGGGTCCCGCCGTCCGCCAGCTCGAAGCGGCCGATCTTCTGCGCGATCGCCCCGGTGAACGCGCCCCGTTCATGGCCGAACAGCTCGCTTTCGAGGAGGCCCGTCGGGATGGCCGCGCAGTTCATCTTGACGAAGGTCCGTCCGCGCCGGCCGCTGCGGTTGTGAATCGCGCGGGCGAGCAGCTCCTTGCCCGTTCCGGTTTCGCCCAGGATCAGGACCGTGGAATCGGTGGGCGCGACGATTTCGACCTGCTTCAAAACTTCCCTGAGGGCGGCGCTGTCTCCGATGATCTCCTCGAAGTTGTACTCGCTCTGGATTTCCCCTTCGAGGTAGAGTTTCTCCTTGTTCAGCTTGTCCTGCAGCTCGGCAATCTGTCGGTAGGCGAGGGAGTTCTCCACCGCGATCGCGATCTGGTTCGCCACCTGGACCAGCAGGTCTACGTCGTCCCGGGTGAAGGCGCCGGGACGCAGGCCGGCGATGTTCAGGGTCCCCAAGAGCCGGTCGTGCGATCGGAGCGGGACGCAGCAAACGGACTGAATGCCTTCCGCCAGGAGCAGCTTCACGAACTCCGCCGGGAAGCGCCGGAGTTCGGTCTCGCCGAACAGGTGCGGCTTCCCGGAACGGAGGGCCACCCCCGCCGGGGTCCCTTCAACCGGGGTCGTCATCCCCTCATGGAGCAGCCCCTTGCTCACGGGAAAATTCAGGGCGTAGAGGCGGAGACGATCGCCGTCCGGCTCGTGCAAGGCGAGGCTGGTGTAGTCGTTCGGCAGCACGCGGCGAACGCAAGCCGTCGCGGCCGCAAACACGTCCCGGAAATCCAGATGCGAGACGACGGCGTTGTTCACCTCCAGCAACAGCCGCAGCCGGTCCCGCTCGCGCGTCAGTTGCCGCTGAGCGGACTGGGCGCTCTCGTCGTTCAACACGTTGTCCACGGCCACCGCGACTTGTGTCGCCACCTGCTGCAGGAAATCCAGTTCGGCTTCCCCGAACGCGCAGGAGGTCAGGCTGCCGAACCCGATCGCCCCCAGCCGCCGGACCGCGGTGGTCAGGGGAAGCATGCAGAGCGACTGGACCCCGAGCTCGCGCAGGGCGCCGATGGCCTTCGGGAAGCGGGGCTCCGATTCGAGGCAGGGCACGATGAGCGGTTGCTGCGTGGTGAATACCCAGCCTCCGGCGGATTCTTCCATCGGGAGTTGGAAGTCCAGCGGCAGATGCCGCGCGTTCGAGGCCACAAGCGTATGGACCCGCATCATGTTTTGTTGCGGATCGTGGAGCAGGAGACCGGTGAAATCGAACGAAACGATCGGGGGCAGGCGTTGGGCCAGATCGCGGAACAGCGCCGTCAGGTCGCGATGCGCGGCAATGGCTTCGGACACCTCCAGCAGGGCCCGGTATCGTGATGTCTCTAAGTCTGTCGGGGGGTGGCCTGGTTTGTCGGCCATAGGCGCTAGTATGGACTTGGGCTCGGCTTCAATGCAACTTTCCGGAACCGGCCAGGCAAAGGACCGTCTGGCCGGTCCGCAGCGGCGATGCCTTGCCGGCCCCGCCGTTCAGGGCGAGCCCATGGGAATCAACGCTCCGTTGAGATCGCCGGCCTCGTGGGAAGCCAGGAAGAGGAGAAGCCGGGCGATGGAGGCAGGCTGGACCCATGTGGAGGGATCCGCCTCCGGCATGTTCTTCCGGTTGGCCGGCGTGTCGATGGTGGCCGGCAGAACACCGGCGACCGCCACGCCTGAGCCGGCGAGCTCGAGCGCGAGCACCCGGATCAAGGCCAGGAGGCCGGACTTGGCGACCAGGTAGGCGGCGGCCCCGGGAAAGGGGTCCAGCGCGGCCCTGGCGGCAATGTGGAGAATGCGCCCGGAGCCCCGCGCGAGCATGTGCGGGACGACGGCCCGCGAGAGTACAAACGGCGCCGTCAGATTCAGCGCGAGCATCCTATTCCACAGCGGGACGTCCGTGTCCGCGACCCGGCCCAGTGCAAACCCGCCCACGAGGTTGATCAAACAATCCACGCGACCCGCTTGCCGGATTGCCTCTGCAACGACCAGCCGGACGTCCGCCTCGTCGGTCACATCGGCCGCCAGCGCCAGCTGACCCTTGGGCAGGTCCGCGGGAACCTGCCGCCCCACGAGAACGATCGTGGCCCCGGCCTCGGAAAAGGCCGGGGTCACGGCCTGTCCTAACCCGCCGCCGCCGCCCGCGATCAGGACGACTTTGTCTTTCACACTCATGGGCTCTTTCCCCCTTGCCGGCCGGGCCGATGACCGGCCGTCTTCCGACAAGACCTTCCGTCCTCACAGGACCAGCGGTTTGACCGGCGCCAGAACCGCCGCCGGATTGTTTTTCCAGAGCGCCTCGTCCGCATCCACATAGAGCTCGACTTCATTGCCGTCGGGATCGTGCAGATACAGGCTTTGGCTCACGGTATGGTCGCTCATGCCGCTGATGCTGATGCCGATGCCGGCCTCTTCCAACTCGCGCTTGGCCGCCCGAAGCTCGTCCAGACTGTTTCCGACCTTGATGCCGATGTGGTAAAGCCCCAACCGACGCCCGGACGGCGGCGGGGGCGCCTCGCCGACCTGAATCAGCAGCAGCTCGTGATGAGTCCGTCCCGAGGTCAACGCTGCCGCCGCGCCGCCGAAGATCCGCCCGATCTCCCGGAACCCCAGCAGGTCCCGGTAAAAGGCCAGCGACCGGTTCAGATCTTTCACATAGAACACCACGTGCCCGAGGTAATGCGCCTTCATGCTCGCCTCACTTCCTGAACCTGATCCCGGCCTTCTGCACTTCCTGGTAGGGGAGCAGCCAGACCAGCGACTCATCGTGGAGGTCCCCCACCTGAATGCGGTTGCCCCAGGGGTCCCGGAAATCGCAGCGGAAGCCGGGGATCGGCTTCAGTCCGTATTTTCTGGTGATCTTCCTCCGCACCTCCCTGATCTGCGCCTCGTCCCGCACGATCAGGCCGAAGTGCTTGACCCGGTCCGGCTGGAGCTTCTCCACTTCGAAGATGGCCATGAATTGATGCTCGCCCAACTTGCACCAGGCCGCCCCCTCGCCGCCCCGGAGCATTGTCAACCCGAACACGTCCGAGTAAAACTTCACGGCCTTCCTGGCGTCATCCACTTCGATGACCACGTGGTTGCATCCATAGACCTGGACCGCCATGGTCAGTCCCCCCTTCCACTCATTTCCCAAATGAGCACTTCGGCGCCCTGTCCTGCATCAGCCGTCAACCGCCTTGCGCCGGCGGCGGTGAGACGCGCCGCATCCCCGCGGCGCAGCGTACCCGCTCCCTCCAATTCCGCGGCCCCTTCGGCGACGTAGAGATGGACAAAGGAGGCGTCGGGAATGGCCACGGTTTCTCCCGGTTTGAGCCGTCCGCCCCAGAGGATCGCGTCGCGCTGGCGGATCGAGATCGCGGCCTTGTGTCCCCGTCCCGACGCGATCGGCACCAGCCCGCCGCGGTCCAGCTCGGCTGTGACGTCGAGCTGCTCGTAGCCGGGCGTGATACGCTCGGTATCCGGCAGCACCCACATCTGGACCAGATGCAGGTCCGTATCCTGCCGGGGGTTCATCTCGGAATGCCAGATGCCGGTGCCCGCGCTCATCCGCTGGGCCAGGCCCGGATAGATGACGCCCCGGTTGCCGATCGAGTCTTTGTGCTCGACTTCCCCGCTCAGCACCCAGGTGATGATCTCCATGTCCTGGTGCGGGTGGGTGCGAAATCCCGTGCCGGCCTTGATGACATCGTCGTTGCTCACCAGCAGCAACCCGTGATGCCGGTTCGTCGGGTCATAGTGCTCCGCGAAGCTGAAGCTGTGATAGGAGTCCAGCCAGCCGATTGTCGTGTGAAACCGGTCGCTTGCGCGACGGATATCGATCGCGGGTTTGTGCATCATTGCCGTCCCTCCCGGCCGATCGGTCGTCGATCGGCCTTCCGGCCGCCTGACACAGGCCGCCTTTCTTGCGGACTCATAATAGTTCTAATTAGAACCAAAGTCAAGTCGGGCGGCAAAAACCGGCTTGCTGCAAATCATTACTTTGTGGCCCTCAGGGCCATGGCCGCGCTACAATGGCGCCATGAAACATCGCATCAAGACCGCGGACGACATCGTCTGGCTGCTGGAGCATACGCAGGCCTTCCAGGGCGGCCAGGTGACCGACCTGCACATCCGCAAACAGCGGCTGTTCGACGACCTGTCAGGACGCGAGATCACGGCGGGGACGGTCATCACGGCCATGATCCGCTATGACCTGGCGATCCGGGGGACGGGCGGGGTCCAGGCCATCACCCGCGTGGCCAGGTTCAACATGATCGGTGCGACCGATTTCTCGATTTTCGAGCAGGAAGGCGCGGATTTTTCGGACATCGGGGTGATCCACGCCGAGGCGTCGGGAGGGCGGCTGCGGTTCTGGTTCGACCCGCACGGGGAGCTCTACGTGATCTGCGACGAGGCGGAAATCGAGGAAGTCTCGGCCCCGGGACCGGCCAGGCCCATCCGGGCCGGGATGACGGAGTGGACGTTTCAGGCGCCGGTCGGGGAATTGCCGGCGGCGGCCTGGTTTCTGGACTGCCTGGACCGGGCGGGGCTTCCCTGCGCCTGGCGGTCGGTCAAGCGGTCGGCCGCCTCACACCCGGCCCTGCGGTGGGAAGGACACCTGCTGCCGGCCTCCGACCGACAGGGTCCCGACGGAAGCCGCGACAAGCCCCTCAGCGGCGGCGTCCATGTCCAGGCGTTCGGTCCGCTTGACGGCTGCAACTTCGTGATCTCGCTCCGGGCCTCCATTCCCCATGGAGGCCCCGCCGGCCGGCTGCTCGTGGTGCTGGCCGACATCATCGCCCGGAGCTTCGAGGGGACCTGCCTGACCGGCAACCAGATCATGGGGGGGGAAGAATGGCTGGGGGAGCACAGCCTGGACGGCATCACGGACCGCCTGGACAATCAAGCCCGGGGAACAGGTTCGGTGAAACCGGGAGCGGGAAATTAATGGGAGGCGGGACCGGAGCCGTTCTTCTTGTTCACGCACTCGACGAGGTGCCAGAACCGCAAGGGGTTGACCTTTTCCTTCCGCGCGACCAGCAGTGACGTTCCCTCCAGGACGGTGTTCAGCGAGAGATCGGTCCGGAACCCGATGTGCTTGCAGAGCGGGGAGATCACCTTCTCGACCGCCGCGATCAGCTTGTTCCCGTTGCTGAAGTGGTTCAGCATGATAATCCGCCCGCCCGGCCGGCAGACGCGGATCATCTCCGTCACCACCTTGCGATAGTCCGGCACCGCCGTCACCACGTAGGCCGCCATGACCGTGTCGAAGCTGTCATCCTCGAACTGCATCTGGCCGGCGTCCATGCGGGCCAGCTCGACGTTGTCCAGGCCATGGGTCCGGACCCGCGCGTGCGCCTTTTCCAGCATGCCGGATGAGAGATCGATGCCGATCACCTTGCAGTGCCGGGGGTAGAGCGGCAGCGAGAGTCCCGTGCCGACGCCGACCTCCAGGATCTGCTCGCCCTGCCTGACTTTCAGACGACGGACCGCCGACTCGCGGGACTCGTGAAAAATCCGCCCGAAAATGTGGTCGTAGACGCCCGCGTAGTTCGAATAGACCCGCTCGACTTTCTGCAAATCCATAGCCCCTCCGTCCCCCTGCAATATCGCGTCTCCGTGGGTGTGGCGCCGCTCCGAGGAGACTGGCTGATGACGTGAGCAGGGGGGATGACCTGAGGCGGGAAACCCGGGATTACAATACCGTAGAAAAGGCCCGCCTGAGCAAAAAACCCGGGTTACTCTAACGAAGTTTTTTCAAAGAGTCAACCGGTTGAGCATGCCCCAAGGCGACGATGCATGCGGAACGATGAACGCTGAATCGACGAAATTCAGCCTTTCACCGTTCACCATCTTCGTTCATCGTTGGTCTATGGCTTCCGTCGCCGCATGCGCTGTGGTATCGTGCGCCGCGATGGTACTGGCGGGATTGTTCGCAGGAGTCTTGTTTCTGGCCCTGGTGGCGGGGGACTGGCTGCAGTTCACCAGCCTGACCGCCCAGGCTTCCCGCTACGGATGCAGGATCGCACGGGTGGAAGACCACCTGCCCCCGGCCCCCTTGTCGAAAGCGCTGGAGCGGTTCGACAAGACCGGTGTGCTGCAGTTGCCCAACGGCGTCGCACGTTTGTTCCCGGACGACCGGCGGCTCCTGCTGCGGCCGCAACGCCGGTTCCGGACCGCCTGGCCCATGAAGGGCTCGATCGAGCTGAAGCAGGAAGGGGGGACGACGAGGCTGGTCTGCAGCAAGTTGATCCCCTGGTCCTCGGCCCTCCTGACGCTGCTCTGGTTCCTCACTGTCGGGATCGGCACCCTGACTTTCGTGGTTCTGTACCTGGCCGATGGGGGGCTCTCGTCGCTCAGCGGCATTCTCATGGGGCTGGGCATCCTCGGTATCGGGCTGCTGGTGCTTGCCTTCGGCCTCGTCACGATCGCCTTTGCCTACCGGCTGGAGAACCACCGGCTCATGCAGGCCTACCAGGACCTGAAGACCACCCTCGAACAAACGTGAGGGCAGCCAGGAGGGCCAGTCCTGCGCCAAACCAGAACGGTGCGGCGGGCCCGATGTGATCCCACAGCAGTCCGGCGATCAGGCTTGCCGGCAGAATCGCCGCGCCCACGACCAGGTGAAACAGACCGAACCCCGTGGCTTTCTGCCTCTCCGGGACGAGCGTGGCCAGGTAGGCTCGCTGCACCCCGTCCGTCAGCCCCATGTAGCCCCCGTGGAGCGCGAACAAAGCGGCGATCTGCCAGGGGGTTGTGGCCAACGCAAACCCGGCATACACCCCCGCGAACAGACCGAACCCGCCGATGATCATCCGTCGCTTGCCGAACCGGTCCGCCAACATCCCGCCCGGGATCGACACCACCGCATAGACGGCGTTGAAGACCAGGTAGACCCCTGAGATCAAGGCCGGGCTCATCCCTACCTGCTCGGCTTTGAGAATCAGGAACGCGTGGCTGAAATTGCCCAAGGAGAACAGGCCGATGACCAGGAGGAATCCCAAAAAGTTCCGATCGAACCCGCGGAGGGACCAGGAGAAGGCCGGCCCTGTCATGGACGACCGTCCATCGGCTGAGATGAACAGGACGATGAACGCAACCGCCAGCAGGCCCGGAACAATGGACAACCAGAAGACCAGGCGATAATCGGCGGCCCAGACGGCCAGAATGAGGAGGGCCACAGCCGGACCGACGATGGCCCCCGCCGTATCCAGTGCCCGGTGGAAGCCGAAGGCCAATCCCCACTGTGCCGGCGGGGCGGAGTTCGCGATGATGGCATCGCGGGGAGCCGTCCGGATTCCCTTGCCGACCCGGTCGGTGAAGCGGGACATCAGCACCATGCCCCATCCCGTCGCCAGCGCCAGCACAGGACGAGACGCCACGGAGGTGGCGTACCCGATTCCCATCAGCAGCTTGTTTTTGCCGAAGCGGTCAGCCAGCATGCCGGAGAACAATTTGAGCAGGCTGGCACTGGCCTCGGCGATCCCCTCGATGACCCCCACCACCGATTTGTTGACGCCGAGCGTGGAGGAGAGGAACAACGGGACGAGGGGGTAGACCATTTCGGAGCTGACGTCCATGAAAAAACTGACCCAACCCGTGACCCAGACATTTCGTGGCATCCGGCTTTTCATGATCGGACGAGGAATGGTCGTGGCGGAATCCGCGATGCCCGCATCAGGAACGATACAGGCCGCGCAAGCGCGGGGAAGAGGTGACAACCGGGGCGGCGATCAGCATGCGACTCCGTGGCGGTCATGCATGTCAAGACGCAGGAGGGGTGGGCCTGGCCACCACTTTCGTCCCCGGCCTGAGTTCGTCGGTCCCTCGGGCCGCCACGGAGTCGCCGGCGCTCAGCTCGCCGAACACTTCGACCAGGTTGCCGACGGATCGTCCTTTCTGCACCCTCACCCATTCGACGGTCTCCTGCCGGACGCGGATCACGAACGTGAGCTCGGTCGTCGTCACCACGGCTTTGGCCGGCACGAACAGGGTGGGCTGGGAACGGCGTACCGGCCATTCCGCCTCCGGAAACATGCCGGGCGCCAAGAGACCGGACGGATTGTCCACGTCGATCTCGACTGGCATCGTGCGCGTCTTCATCTCCACCGAGTGGGCGATCCGGGCGATGGTGCCGTGGAACGTTTGCCCGGGAAAGGCCGGCACCGTGAACTGCACGCTCTGGCCCGGCGCGAGCCCGCCCGTATAAGCCTCCGGGACAGGAACCATGAGCCGGAGGTGGGCCGTGTGCTCCAACCGGACCAACGGAGGGTTCGCGCCTGCTCCCCCGGCCGGCCCCACCAGCGCGCCGGGGTGGACGTTCCTTGTGGTAATGACCCCGTCGAACGGGGCGGTGATGACCAGGTAGCCCTCCATCTCCTTCAAGGACTGGACGCGGGCACGATCCGCTTCCACCGTCCGTTTGGCGATTTCCAGGTCGTTGGGAGCCACCACGCCCGGGGTGGCGGCGGCGGTCTTCAGTCGCTCATACGTGACCTCGTCGGCGCGCCACTTGGCTTCCGCTTCCGCCCGCTGCGACGACAACTCGGGCGCCATGAGCCGCACCAGCACCTGTCCGCGCTTGACGTGGGATCCCCGGTCGACGCCGATCCAGTCCAGGATCCCGGTGACTTTCGGGTAGATGTCCACGCTGAGGAACGGCTGCAGTTCACCGGGCAGACGGACGGTTTCATCCAAACGCTGCGCCACGACCGGGACCACGGCCACCTGGGGAGCGCCGCTTGCCCCCCTCGACGGGGCCCCTTGCTCCTGGGTCGCGGCCTTCTCGACCGTGCTGCCGTCCTTTCTGGCCACGACCAGCACGAGGGCCGTCACGATCAATACTGCGAGCAGGCCGCCGATTACGAAGGACCATCGTCTCATGGCGTGAGTTCCTTCTGTTGCGCGTCGGCGGGAGGGTCGTAATAGGCGCTCCGCGGATCATCCGGGTCCAGCGAGACGGCGACGGGCCTGCTTCGGCGCTTGATCAGCGCGAAGACGGTCGGCAGGATCAGCAGCGTGGCCAGGGTGGCGGCCGCCAGGCCGCCGATCACGGCCCGGCCGAGCGGCGCCGTTTGCTCTCCGCCTTCCCCGAGCGCCAGCGCCATCGGGACCATGCCGGCGATCATCGCCGCACTCGTCATGAGAATCGGCCGCAGACGTCCCTGCGCGCCCTCGATGGCGGCGTCTTCGGCGGTACGCCCGGCGTGCCAGCGCGTTTCGGCAAAGGACACCAAGAGAATGGCGTTCGCCACCGCGACGCCGATCGCCATGATGGCGCCCAGAAAAGATTGGACGTTCACGGTCGTGCCGGTCAGCACCAGGGCCGCCATGATCCCGGCCAGGACCGCCGGCATGGTGGAGAGCACGATGACCGCGTTCCAGACGGATTGGAAATTCGCAGCCAGGAGGAGAAAGATGACCCCGATCGAGAGGGCCAGGCCGACCCGCAGGCCCGCGAGCGTCTCCCGCATCGGCGCCGCCTGCCCCCGGAGGGCGACGCTCACCCCGCGGGGCGGCTCGCCGGTCCGCGCGATGGCGTCGGAGACCCGCGCGGCGGCGTGTCCCAGATCCTCCCCCGCGACGTTGGCGGTGATGGTCACCATCCGCTGCATGTTGTATCGCGCGTACTCGCCGATCATTCTGCCGGGGGCCACCTGCGCCAGATCCCGGACCAACGGGCCCGCGGCGGCGGTGGGCATGACGGGCACGTTTTCTACATCTTCCGCAGACGCCATCCGGTGCTGCGGAATCTCAATCTGCACCTGATAGGCGTTGCCGGAGGACGGATCGCGCCAGTACATGGGCTGGATAAAGCGGCTGGAGGAGGTCGCGGAGACCAGCGAGCGCGCCACGTCGGCCATGTACAGCCCGAGCTGGCCCGCACGCACGCGATCCACCGTCACCTCGACCGTGGGATACTCCAACGGCTGGCCGAACTGCAGGTCCCGCAGGGTGGGGATCTGCGCCATCTCCTGAAGTACGCGCTCCGCATAGGCCCGGTTCGCCTCGAGTTTGGGCCCGCTCAGCGCCACCTCGATGGCGGTCGGCGACCCCATGTTCATGACCTGGCCGATGATGTCGCCCGCCTCGAAGAGGTATTTCGTGCCAGGAAAGCGCTTGGGGAGCTTGTCCCGGAGCCGCTCCTTGACGGCTTCAACGGAGAGGCCGGTCCCCCGTTTCAACGCGACCAAGAGCACCGCCTCGTGCGGCCCGCTCGTCCAGAGATGCACGGTATTGACCGGATAGCTGGCCGGCTGGACGCCGACGAACCCCTGCGTGATGGCCACGTTGTCGGGTCCGACCTCTTCCTTGATCACGTCCAGGACCTGTTGCGCGAGTACCTCCGTGCGCTCGATGCGGGTGCCGTCCGGGGCCCGCACCCGCAGCTGGAACTGGCCTGTATCCACGCCGGGGAACATCTCCATGCCGAGCCGGCCGGCCAGGACCCAGATCGCGGCCGCCGCCAGGAGCAGGTAGAGAGGAACGACCGCCCAGCGGAACCGGACGAGCGCCCCGATGAGCTGCCCGTACCATTGCTCGAATCGCAGGAAGCGGTCCTCCGCATGCTCGACGTGCTGCTCCGGCCGGAGCAGCCTTGTGGCCAACACCGGCACCAGCGTGCTGGCCAGCAGATAGGAGGCTGCCATGGCAAAGCCCACGGCGAGGGCCAAGGGGACGAAGAGCGCCTTTCCGACGCCGACCATGAAGAACGAGGGAATGAAAACCGCCAGCACGCTCAGCATCGCGACCAGGCGCGGCACCGCCACGTCGCGGCCCGACTCCACGACGGCCCGCGCCCGACTCTGGCCCCGCGCCAGGTGCGCGTGGATGTTCTCGATCGCGACCGTGGACTCGTCCACGAGAATGCCCACCGCCAGGGCCAGCCCCCCCAGCGTCATGATGTTGATGGTCTGGCCCACGGCCCAGAGCGCCACCACCGCCGACAGGAGCGCGAACGGGATCGTCAGGAGAACGATGACGGCGCTGCGCCAATCCCGCAGGAACAGCAGAACCATCAGCCCCGTGAGGAGCGCGCCCAGGATTCCCTCCGTGGTGAGCGACCGCACCGCGTTCTTGATGTAGATCGACTGATCGAACTCGAAACTGATGGCGATGTCCTCGGGCACCAAGGCCTGGAACCGGGGGATGGCCTCCTTGACGCGATCCACGACGGTCAGGGTGGAGGCATCCGCGCGCTTCGTGACCGGGATGTAGACGGCGCGGCGCCCGTTGATGAGCGCGTAGGCGGTCACGATGTCGGTGCTGTTCTCGGCGTAACCGATGTCCCGCAAAAAGACGGTGGCCCCGGCTCCGGTCCGGATCGGAATGTCGCCGAACCCCTGCATCGTCGGGATCACGGAGTTCACCGTGGTGATGGTGGTCAGGTCCCCGATGCGGACGTTACCGGCGGGCACGATCAGGTTGCTCTTGTTCACGGCCTGCACGACTTCGTCCGGCGCCATCCGGTACGCGCGCATGCGTTCGGGATCGGCGTGAATCACGATCGTCCGCGCGTTGCCGCCGAAGGGCGGCGGCGCGGAGACGCCAGGGAGCGTGGCAAACATCGGGCGGACCCGGAACAAGGCAAGATCCTGAATCTCGCCCACGCTCCGGGTCTCGCTGCGGAAGACCAGGGAGCCGACCGGCACGCTGCCTGCGTCGAATCGCACGATGAAGGGGGGGACGGTTCCCGGAGGCATGAAGGCCCAGGAGCGGTTCACGTAGGCCACGGTTTGCGCCAGGGCCTGGTGCATGTCCGTGTCCGGATGGAAGAACAGCTTGATCAATGCCGCACCTTGAATGGACTTGGACTCGACGTGCTCGATCCCGGTGATGTAGAGGAAGTGGTACTCATAGAAGGAGACCAGGTAGCTCTCCATTTGGGCGGGATCCATCCCGGAATAGGGCTGGGCCACGTAGATCGCCGGCAGGCCCAAATCCGGGAAGATGTCGATCGGCATGCGCTTGAGGGCCAGGACGGAGCAGAGCGCGATCGCCACAATCGCCACCAGGATCGTGACGGGCCGCCGCATGGCGGCGAGGATGAGCCACATCGTCAGGGTCCTTTCTCGATCGGGCTGCCCACCAATTCCAGAAACGGCTGCAGGTCGCCCCGCGCCCCCGCCAGCCCCAGCAGGGCGCGCCACACGCCGAGGCGGGCCAATGCGTCGTCGATCGTCGCCTGGACCAGCAATTGCTGTGCCTCGGCCACCTCCACCACCGTGGCCAAGCCCGCCTGGTACCTCGTCCGGGATTGCAACTCGGTCTCGCGGGCGGCGGTCAGTTGGATCGGCGTGTTCTCCGCCACCCGGCGCGCCGCGGTGACCGTCGCGGTCGCCTTGGCGTGCTTGCCGGTGAGCGCCTGGATCACCTGGTCGTAGGCGGCTCGCTCGGCCTGCTCATTGTGCCGCTCGATGGAGCGCTGGGCCCGCACGGAGGCAAAGTCGAACAGGGCAAACGACAGGGTGAGCCCACCGGCCCAATTGAGCACGTCCGGCGCCAAGCCGGCGCCACCCTGTTGACGGTTCCCCTGATTGTCCCAGCCGCTGCCCCGGCCAAAGTAGCTGGCCTGCAGATTGAACTTCGGAACCCACGCCCGATCGAGGGCGTCTTTGCGTTTCCGGAAGACCTCCGCCGTGGCCAATTGGGCCACCGCTTGCGGGTGCGCCCAGGGGGCGGGTTCCGGAAGACCGTTGCCGGCGGGCAGGCTCAGCAGCGGATCAACCTGGATGGCAATCGGATGCCCGGCCACCCCCAGCACCTCGGCGAGCGTGGCCCGGGCGATCTCTTCGGCTTGCTCGGCCTGGATCAATTGGGTCCGGGCCATCGCCAGCTCCGCCTGGGCGCGGGACGAATCCACTCCCGGGCGCAGCCCGCTCTTGACCAGCGCGCCCACCGTGGTGGCGAAGACCTGCCGCCTTTCCACGTTCGCTTTCATCGCCTCCACGGTCTGGGAGACCATCGACAGTCCGAAGAACGCATCGCCGACCCCCAGACCCACGTCCAACTTCGTCAGCCCGACGCCGGCAGCGGCCTGGCGTTCGGCCGCCCGCGCGGTCTCGACGTTGGCCGCCCGGAGACCGAAATCGAACGGCTCCCACCCGGCCATGGCGCCCGCGGCGCTCCCCCAAGCCCCGGAATACGTCTCCCGTTTCAGGTCAGGGCCGGAAATCGGCAGCGTGAACGCGTTGGGGAAGAACAGCCCGGATACGTTGTTGAACGTCGCGCGGGTGCCCTGAAAGCCCAGGTCCAGGCGCGGCAGGTAGGCCGTGCGCGTGAGGTCCACCCCGGATTGGGCCGCGGACACTCTGGCGAGGGACGCGCGGACAGACGGGTAGTGGTCGATCCCGAACTGGATGGCCTGATCGATCGTCATCGCCGAGTGTGGCAGATCTCTGGGTTGGGCCTGCACCTCGTCGGGCGAGGGCCAGATCATCAACATGAGCCCCAGCATGAACAGGGCAGAGCCTTTGATGAACGTCCCGTTCATCCGTGCCGATCCTCCAGGACTTCTTCCACGAGCTCCTTGATCAGCTTGCGCGCCTCTTCCAAGGCCCACCGGCCGGTCGGCGTGATCCTGTAGCACTTCCTGCGGCGCCCGTCCCGGATCTCGGGGACGCAGCGCAGATACCCGGCCGCCTCCAGGCCGTGGAGGGTCGGGTAGAGGGTTCCGGGACTTAAGCGATAGCCGTGTCGAGCCAGTTCCTCGGCAAGGTCCACGCCGCAGACCGGCTCGGTTGCCGCATGATAGAGGATGTGGGTTCGGACGAATCCCAGGAACAACTGCCGCACCAGTCGTTCCGCGCGCCGCTGATCCGAGGGTTTCTGCGATTTGGAAGAGCCCGGCTTCGCCGCCATGTTCGCTCCGTTCATAATATCGTATATCGATATCGTTTTTCGATATAATAGGGACCGCCGTCGGCCAAGTCAAGAAAGAAATCCCGGGTCGCGGACGGAGAGCGGATCAGGAGAGGAAGGAATCCAGGAGGGGCCTATATTCGCCGGGCAGGCCGACCTTGCCGGAGCGGATCAGCCCGGCGATGATGCCTCGGTGTTTGAGCACCAACCCCGATTCCACGAAGGCCGCCCGGTACCGGGCCCACCGGAGAGTCTGGTCCTCGGCGATCTTCGCCCGCTCCTCCGGCGTCAGGGCCTTGAGGGCGGAAGTCAAGTGCGCGATCGCCTTCTCGACGCTGTGGTAGGGCGGCGCCAGCTTGAGCCCGGCGTAGAAGACCTCCAGATGATGCCGGAACTCATCCCGCAGGATCTGGATCTGTGGATCATCGGCCATCGTCGGCAAGATACCGCATCGCACGGACCAGGGCAAGCTTCGGCGAAGCGCCGCTTCCGCACGAGTGACGCTTGACCAATGACGCTCTTCACTGTGGTATGATTCCCCGATGCCGACCACGCCGCTCCCATCATCGTCAACGCGCGAGCGCCTGAAAGAAACCGCCCTCGAGGCGGCACGCATCGCCGGCTCGATCCTCAGCGAATATGCGCGCAAGGGATTTCACATCGAGTACAAGGACCAGGTGAATCTGGTCACGGACGCGGATCGGCGCTCGGAGCAGGCCGTGATCGACGTGATCCGCAAGTCCTTCCCAACGCATCGCGTCCTCGCGGAGGAACGGGGGTCGGAGACGGGCAGCGATCAGGAGTACCAGTGGGTGATCGATCCGCTGGACGGCACCACCAACTTCGCGCACGGCTACCCGGCCTACTGCGTGTCCATCGGGGTGGAATACCGAGGCACCTCGATTCTGGGAGTGGTGCTGGACCCGACGCGCCAGGAGCTCTTCCTGGCCGAAACCGGCCGCGGCGCCTTCCTGAACGGAACACCGTTGCAGGTGTCGCGCACCGACTCCCTCAACCGGTCGTTGCTGGTGACCGGCTTCGCCTACGACATCCGGGAGAGCCCGGAGAACAATCTGAATCACTTCTCACGTTTCGCTCTCAAGGCTCAAGGCGTCCGCCGCACGGGCACGGCCGCGCTGGACCTCTGCTACGTGGCGGCCGGACG
>CAZKHY010000031.1:0-2238 GCA_964552455.1 uncultured Nitrospira sp. | reverse complement strand
CTCGTCTCGATGAGGCCCGCCGCCGCGAGGAACCTTCGCCCTTTGAGGTGTTCCTGGTGGCCGAGGGAGGAGACCCCGTCATCGCGACCGGCGGGATGCGCGTCATCCCGGACTATCCTCTTGCCCAATGTCCGCCGCTCGACATCCTCCTCGTGCCGGGAGGCTGGGGGACCCGCAAGGAAATCGCCAACGAACGACTCCTGGCCTGGATAGCCGAGCGTGGGAGACAGGTCGAGACCCTGGCCTCGGTCTGTACCGGAGCGATGTTGTTGGGCCGAGCCGGCCTGCTCGATGGGCGCCGGGCGACCACCCACTGGCGGTCCCTCGAGTGGATGCGCGAGTCCTTTCCGACGGTGACCGTGGAGGATCAGTTGCGCGTGGTCGAGGACGGGCCCCTCATCACCTCGGCAGGCATTTCCGCCGGCATCGACCTGGCGCTGAGGCTGGTCGCGCGCTACCACGGCGACAGGGTCGCACGCGCAACCGCGCGGCACATAGAATATCCATTTCGCGAGGACAACCGTCGGTGAATCTAGCCCTCTGCGGCGGGCAAGTGTGACCCCCTCTGAGCCGTGCAGTCGGAGCGCAGATACGGTATGATGGCCGCCTGATCGATCGTTCAGGAGGTTTTCCCATGGCAACGCAGACCCCTCCCTCAGGCCCCCCGCCGGGAAGCGGCAAGCCGGCCGGTGAAGCCGAGGCGGCCCGGGACGTCGAGCTTCTTAAAGTCGAGGTGACCAGAGCAGGGCAGAAGGTGAGCGCCCAGTGGGCGATCCATCCTCAGCTCAAGCACGACCTGTCGCCCGAGGAATGGAAAGAAGTCTCCGACCTGATGGTCAAGGTGACCGGCATTGTGGGCAGCCGCTTTGCCCAGGTGCTCGCCGAAGCCGAGCCGGACAAACCGGGCACAGCGTGAACAGCGGAAATAGGTTGAGGTTTAGGCTAAGTAAGGCGGGCTCGGGCGAATCTTAACCTTGACCTCAGCCTTAACCTTCTTGAGGTGATTCAATGGACACCTACTACCACCCCAAAGACCTGGGCAAGTTTGCGGACATGGGCAAGGGCAACAAGGAGCTGTGGGAGAAGTTCATGAGCTATTACAGCGCCGTGTTTGCGGAAGGGGCCCTGACCGAGCGGGAGAAGGCCCTGATCGCGCTGGGCGTCGCGCACGGCGTCCAGTGTCCCTACTGCATCGACGCCTATACGCAGGCTTGTTTAGAGAAGGGCTCCAACGTGGAGGAGATGACGGAGGCGGTGCACGTGGCCTGCGCGATCCGCGGCGGGGCTTCGTTGGTCCACGGCGTGCAGATGCGGAACGTGGCCGAGAAGTTGTCGATGTAGCGGGAGACCAGAAACGGATTGACACGTCCTTGGGAAGGCAGGAGAATCGCGCTGTATTGTGGAATATGGTCAGCAGATTGTCCTGGCCAGGACACTCATTAATTATGCGCCAATCTTTGCGATTCTCTCCCTCACGCGAGATCATAAAGAAATGATCGAGCAGAATTTTAACCTTGCGTTTGTGGCGAAACTCGCGCTCCGCGAGAAACAAATACAGCAGAACTACCGCCCCATTATCGCAGTTCACAAGTGGTTTGCCCGGCGGCCAGGAACGCTGTTCCGCAGCCTGATCCTCTCCGAGTTCGGCGCGCAGCCGGTCGTCGAGACTTACTACCGCGCCAATAGCTTCGAGGGCATCACCGTCGCCGACCCCTTCATGGGTGGCGGTACGCCTCTCCTCGAAGCAAACCGTCTCGGGTGCAATGTCATCGGTACCGACATCAACCCTATGGCGGCATGGATCGTGCGCGAAGAGATCGATGCGCTCGATCTTGAAGCTTACGAAAAAACCGCTGAGAAGCTCCTCGCGCACCTGACACGCGAGATCGGGAGCCTCTACAAGACACGCTGCCCCGTAACCGGACGCAGCAATGCCGATGTCAAGTATTTCCTCTGGGTAAAGACCGGCACCTGCACAGCCTGCGCCAGGAGCTTTGATCTTTTCCCCGGCTACGTTCTTGCCGAGGACGCCCGTCACCCGGCCTATGTTCTTGTCTGCCCTACCTGTGGCGACCTAAATGAGGCCGCCGATCCCGACAACCCCGGCATCTGCGCCTGCGGTGCTGCCCTTTTGACCGAAGGCCCGGTCAAACGGAACAAATGCGCTTGCCCGCACTGCGGCCAAGTCAACTGCTCGCCGTTTCACGGCGACGGCCCGCCGCCGCACAGACTCTTTGC
>CAZKHY010000030.1:20419-29183 GCA_964552455.1 uncultured Nitrospira sp. | reverse complement strand
ACCCTTTCGGCTTGGGCACGTGGCCCGAGAGCGTCACCCTGCCGGTCAACGTCCCCCCGTCGGTCACGGTGATTTCTTCATAGGCGGCGGCGGGGCTTCCGCCCAGGAAAGCCATCGCCGCCAGGCCAATCACGATCCATTGCATGACGCTGCGTCTTGCGCGCATTCCGGCCTCCATACCAAGCTTGCTAGAGCCCGACACTTCGATCATATGTGTCGGGAGAAGTTTTTTGCCTCCAGTAGATATCGGCCCGGTTGAGTATTCAGCTTTCAACTAGCGGCCTTCGGCATCCGCTCCGATCAGCTGGCTGATGGCCGAGAGCTTCTTCGCATCTTCCTGAGACGGAAACGGGGGAGCTGCGTTGTTCTGCAGCTCCCCCGCCCGTTGGTGACGCTGACAGAGCGGCTTACTTGAGAGCGGTCGGGATCGCCTGGCCGGCCGCTGGCTGGCTCGGCGTCACGTTCGCGCTCTTCACGCCCACCGCGCCGCCGGACAGCGGCAGAAGCCGCTGATCGCCGGCTGGCAGGACGCGGAAGTAGCCCCACTGTCCTGACTGCGTGTACGGCAGCCGCTGGTTGGACCAGACGTAATCGCCGGTCAACCGGGCCGGGCCGCCCGCGCCGCCGCGCAGGAAGACATCCAGGGTCTCGGACCCGGAGTACTCCACCACGCTGATCTGGTCGGCGCCCGGCATGTAGGGTTCGATGGGCCACTCGTGGCCCTCCACCGAGAACATGCCGTTCTGCTCGTTGTTCGCGCCGATCACGTGGATCCGGACCGCATCGCCCGCATGCGCCTCGATCAGCGGCGTCACGGGATCTTCGGGGGCGTCCACTTTGCACGGCATGAACACCTTGCCCAGCGAGCAGCCCTGTTCCTCGCGGAACTTATAGGGTTCCGCTCGGTAGTTGACCGCCGTCACACCCGCCACGTTCTGCACGTAGGGCATGAAGGCCGTCCCGATGATGTTGTCTTCGTCCTGGAAGAACAGCGCGGCATCGCGATAGCTCGCTTTGCCCGCGTTCTCCGGCAGGCTCCGGTCCACGATCACGTCCGCGCGCCAGGCGTTCTTCTGCGAGAGATCTTCGCCGGTCACCGGATCGCGGTACTGCGACCCGCGCGGCCCGACGACGATCGCCCCGTACAGCCCGTTACGCGGATTGGTCACGATGTTCCCGCCGTCCCACACCAACGACGTCGTCTCCTTGTTGTCCGGATGCGCGTAGAAGGTGTAAGTGCGGCTCTGACCCGGCGCCACGGTCTGATCGCCGCCGTTGTTGCCGACGTTCAAGCCCTGGCTATCCCTCGGGTCGAAAGCCAAGCCCGGCGCAAAGAACGACGCCTTGCTGGCCTTCATCTTGTTCTTCAGATTGACCTTGATGCAATCGCCGACGTTGACGCGCAGCGTGAGCGGATGCGGCATCACGTTGCCCGCCACCTTCATGGCCTCCTCCTCGAGGGCGAAGATCTTGCCCTCGGGGACGGTCATCTCGATCTTCCGCTCGAAGTCCACTTCGATCGCGTCCGGCGCCTTTGGATTCAACTTCAACGGGCGGTCCATGGACACCACGTTGAACGTCTTCACCGGAGCGTTGGCCGGGCAGACCGACGACGGAACCGCCGGGATGTCGCCGGGCCTTGACCCGGCCGGCAGCTTCTGCAGATCGGAGACTTCCTTGTCGAGCACCCGCAAGATGCCCCATCCACCCTCGGCGAAGTGCGAACTGCGGCCGTTGAAGTGGATGTAGTCACCCGGCATGCCCTGGAAGCCGCCCGCCTTGGACACGAGATCGTACCGCTCGGCGATCCCGACGTGAATCGAGTACTTCCGATTGGCGTCCCCGGCGTACCGCTCGGTCAGGAACGTGTGCCCGGAGATCGTCCAGACGTGCGACTCGTTCATCAACTGATGCAACAGCCGGAACACCACCGTGTCTCCGACGTACGCCCGCAGCATGGGCGTATCCGGATCGCCGTGGACGGCGCTGCTGAACAGCACCGAGGTGTCCGGATTGTTCGACAGTCGCTGCGCGAAGGGCTCGGCGCGGAAGTTCAAGCCGCTCCCCGTCGTATGCGTTCCGCCGTTGATGTACGGATTGGGCGCGTTCAGGATCTTGTCCGGCATCTGGAACGAGACGGTCTTGCCCGCTTCCAGCGCCACTTCCACCGGCTGTCCGGGCGGATTGCCCGCCTGGATCACGTTCACGGTGTGCGGGACGGTGTCGTGGATCGACACCATCAGCTCGCGGAAGCTGCCGCTCACGCCGTAGCCGACCGGCTCTGTGCCGTGGATGTCCGCGATCGGACCGCTGTAGACCAGCTTCCCGTTCTTCGGATCGTGATACGTGGACCCGAACGGCTCCACGATCGTCACGCCGAACCCACCGTGCGGCCAGGTCGTCGCGCCGAAGGCATGGTCGTGCCAGAACACGGTGCCATAATCCGCATCCACCCAATACCGATACCGCACGAACTCCGGCGACACGAGATCGCTGGCCGGATGGTTCTGCTTCAGCGGCTTGAAGAACGTGATGGTGTCGCCCTTGATGTCTTTGATCCGGGCGACTTCGGAGCAGCTCTTATCCCGCGGCAGCGAAGCCGCCGGATCGTGACCCTTCTCCAAACAATCCAATCCCACCATCACCTCTGTGTTCACGTGGAATGGCGTCGCCCCGGGAGCCATCTGAATCTTGATGGAGGTGGCTCCGGCTTTCGCGCCGCCGACGACCTTGGCGACCATCGGAGCGGGCAACCCATGCTTGGTCTTCTTTCCCCACATCGTGAACGGACGCACGGACATTTCGTATTCGAACCCGGAGATCACGCCATCCGAGTTCCCCGTGTCGAACTGGAAGAAATGGGGATGGATGTTGATCTTGGACGACTGGAAGTTGGTGAAGTCGTCGTCGTCCCATTCGCTGGTGAGAATCGTATCCACGCAATCATACACGTTGGCGCGAAGGACCGCGGGATACTTGAGGTCGTCGTTGGCGCGGATCAGTCGTTCCTCCTCGTGGTGGACGTAGATCAGCCCGTCTCTGTCTGTAATCGCCGGCTCCTTCCCCTGCTTCTTGGACAGGGTGATGGGCAGCCGGATGAAGTGAAGGTTGTTCACCTTGGGAACATTCGCATTGTTCGGGCACAGGCTCCACGGGCCGTTCTCGCCCGGCTTCGCCGGTTCGGAAGTCCGTTCACCGTTCTCGTCCTGGTGGATCGGTTCCAACCAGGGCGCTCCACTGTGGTTGGCGGAGAACGGCACCCGCTTGCCGAAGTGCGGCTTGAACAGCGGCCAGGCCATCTTGCCCGTCAGGGGGTCAAAGAGGATCGCCGGCCTGGTGCTGTCGTCCCACTTGTCCGCCGCCGGGTACTTCGGGTTCTTGGCCGTGCTCTCCCGCTCGCCCCTGGCGATGTCGCCGTCCCACTTCCAGTCCCACACGGTGGCGTCATAGGCCTTGATCTGGCCGACTTCGTCGTCCGTATGGCCCGGTTTGCCCTGGGCCGGCACGAACATCTCAACCCAGTCCTTGATGTTCACGATGGCCGGATTGGCTTTCCAGTTGGTCTTCTGCTTCCGGTCCACGATCTTGAACTTTTTGCTGAACCAATCCACGGTCGTCCCGATCAGCTTGTCGGACGACACGCCGAGCTTCGTCCGCCCTTGCCGATCCGGCAGCTCCCGCATGTCCGGCATCGTGTCGGTATGGGCCTGGCCGACCTGGAGCGTGTTATAGAAACGGGCATACCCCCACATGCCGGCCACATAGTGGTGCGCCACATGGCAGTGGAACAGGAACTCGCCGGCCAGGTGCTGGCAGCCTCCGCCACCGCATTCCGGCTCGAGGTCCAACGCTTCCGACGGCCCGATCACTTCCACGTCCACACGATCGGACTTGGTCCGAACGACCGGATACTTCACCGGACCGTCCTGGCCCAGGAACCAGTGCTCCTGCTGGTCCGCACGGGGGCTCCGCTGCCAGCGAATCGATCCGCTGTGGGGATGGTGCGAGTGAAACACTTCCGATCCGCCATGCACCAGCCGCCACTTGACCGGATCGCCCATGTATCCGCGAGGAATCGTCGTCGGCACGTCGCCGAACGTATAGGCGCTGTAGGCCAAGGACTCGTCCTCGAATCCGAAATACTCGTGCTGCAGGTGCATTTGGTCGATGCCGAAGGGCTCGCTGCGGTAGTTGATCGCCCGGCCGCCCGGCCGATAAGCGTCGGTCAGCGGATCGCGCTGCGGCAGGAAGTCGCCCTTTTTGTTCAACGGGCGGAACGCTTCGTCGCCGACCTCGTGGTAGAACAGCACGAACTCACGGAAGTCCGGCCCGGACCCGTTGTCGATCATCACCTGCCAGCCGTTGTCGGTTTCGGGCGCCGCGCCGGTGCCGAGCGGCTCATAATACTTGGACCCCTTCGGCTCGACCACGAAGGCGCCGAACAGGCCCAGCACCGTCAGCTCACGATCGTGGCTGTAGGAGTGGAACTGCCGCACGCCTTCCTGCGTGCCGGGAGAGATGTACCACTCCATCTCCACCGACTTGCCGGGCTCCACGACGGAATCCGGGTTCGTGGTGGTGGCCGCTTTTCCGGTGGTGCTGACGACCATGCCGGCGGACTGGATGTGCAAGCTGCCCGCTTCATCGGCCATCTTGTTGCTCAGCGTGATCTTCACGCAATCACCCTGGTTTGCCCGGAGAACCAGCGGCTGAATGATGTCGCCCTGGAGGCCGGTGCTCACCGCGCCGGGGTCGAACCCTTCCTTTTCGCGCGCCGCCTTGTTCTTGGCCTCTTCCGCCCGGACCTTGTCGATGTCCTTGGCCAGCACGTACATGTAGCCGGGATAGTAGTCCAGCCACCGGTTCAACGTGATCTCGACGTTGATCATCGACACGTCATAGTGCTTCATCGGCACATTGGCCGGACACTTGCCGCCGGCCATCGAGACCGGTTCGGCCTTGTTGTCGGACATCAGCAGGAAGCTGGACCCGTCCTGACCCATGTATTGATGCATCGTGGACATGCCGTTGAACATGCCGGAGGTCTGGTGAGCCTGCGCATCCTGCGACATCTGCTCTTCCATCTTGCGCATGAGCCGATGGTGCTGGAGTTCGACCACCTCGGACCGCCCCGCCCGCCCTTCGAGGGCGTCTTCCACCTTCGTCTGGGCTTTCAGGGCTTCCTGCCAATTCGACCCGGCGACCGGTCCGGAGACGGGGGTGGCGCGATGCTGGTGTTCCCCCTCTGCTCCAGCCGCGAACAGGCTCGGCGACGCCACCAAGCTGCTCGCCAAGAGCACGGCTTGCAGACCGACCGCCACGCTTGTGGCTTGCCGCCTGCGGTGAAACTTCAAAAACCTCATAAAACGGCCTCCTTTCTGTGACCACACAAGCCGCCGACCTGACGGCTGACTGAAATCGATTTTGATTGGTCATAAAGTCCAATCAAGTCCAAAGCCGTACAGTCCAAGTCCCCGACTCTCGACCTTCTGACTTGATGACTTGCAGACTTTCCAATTCTGTTAAGGGCTGGCGGAGAGCCCTATCATGTTGCGACAGGTCAGGGTCGTTCGGAGGCCGGTCCTAGGTACCCCGCGCTCCGCCAGCGGCCTTCGTAGAGCGCAACTGGCGTGCCAACCTCCGGTTGACCTGTTAATGATCGGATTTGGAAGAAAAAACGGTCGCTTATGGCAAGATCGACGAGAGCTGCCGGAGGATTCTTTCGGGGAGGGCTTCTACAGGGTTGGACAGGTTGAGCCGTACTGCTGGAAGGACTTGGCGAATCAACAGCTTGCGCTGTCTAAAGTATTGGACGGATTGCGGGTTGATTGGGGCGATATGGGGCAATCAAGCGTCATTCGATTTGGTAAGTTCGCAACTTGTTATAGAGGCTGGCCCGGCTGATCTTGAGGAGGCGAGCGGCGCGAGCCTTCTTGCCCGAGGCTTGGCGGAGCGCTTCCAGGATGCGCACGCGCTCGGCGGTCTGGGCTGCGTTGCGGGCCACGCTTCGCAGATCGATCTCGGTTGCGGGTGCCGGCGAGGACCCGGAAGTCCCGAAGAAATGTTGCGGGGTCAGTGCCGGACCCTGGACCGTGACGACAACGCGCTCGATCATATGCTCCAGTTCCCGGATGTTGCCGGGCCATGGCGCCTTCGTCAGGGCCTGCATGGCCTCAGGCGTGACCGTCAACAAGGGCTTGCGGTGCCGTTTACAAGAGGCAGCCACAAAGTGCTGGATCAGGAGCGGGATGTCCTCTGGCCGGTCGCGCAGGGGGGGGAGAGTGAGCGGCAGGACCGCCAGCCGGTAATAGAGATCCTCCCGAAAGGCCTTGGCCTTGATCAAGACCATCAGGTCCTTGTTGGTGGCCGAGATCACCCGAGCGTCGACCTTGATCGACCGGCTGCTGCCCACTGGTTTGATCTCGCCCTCCTGGAGTACCCGCAGGAGCTTGGCCTGGAAGGACGCGCTTGTATCCGCGATCTCGTCCAGGAAGACCGTCCCTCCGTCAGCCTCCTCGAACAGGCCCTTTTTCGAGGCCACCGCCCCGGTAAAGGCCCCCTTCACGTGGCCGAACAGCTCGCTCTCCAGCAGGGTTTCCGGCAAGGAGGCGCAGTCCACGACGACGAAAGGCTTCTCCCTCCGATAGCTCAAGTTGTGGATCGTGCGCGCGACCAGTTCCTTGCCGGTCCCGCTCTCGCCTTGGAGCAGGACCGTGGCCTGACTGTCTGCGACCAGCCGGATCATCTCGAACAGGTCGCGCATGATCGCGCTGTGACCGATCAGGTCGCCCAGCCTGGTTTCTTCCGTTGCGGGGAGCGCTTCCTGACCGGGAACCGTCGCGCTTGTCTTGAGGATCTCCAAGACGTAGGTCGGCGTTCCGTCCGCGGACATCAATGGGAACGCATGCATCGAGCCGGTCGTCTTCTGACCGCTGCCGAGCTGGCTGGACGATGATCGACCCGCATCGGGCCCAAGGAGTTTCAGGGCCGGGCAGGGGGAGCAGGGATCGGAGCGTCGGAAGAAGGCGGCATAGCATTTGGCCAGGGCCTCTTCAAACATGCCGGATTGACCAAGGGCATGGGCGGACCGATTGGCGTAAATGACGTTGCAGTGGCTGTCCACGACCGCGACCGGTTCGCGGATCTGATCGGCCAGGAGCCGAACGGATTCCAAGCGGGCCGACAGAACCGAGTCGGTGTCTCTAACTTTGGGAGCATGGGCGTGAGATCCGGCCATCTCGTCTCCTGCTAAGAACTTACGAGTTCAAGTGAGCAAGCCGCAAGCACGTCTGAGCCTTGTCAGCCTGTTTACTTGTCGGCTTGTGACTTGCCTGTACCGTTGTGGTTCGCCAACAACTGCTGGACCGTCGCTTTGAGGTCCGCCATCCGAACCGGTTTGTCGAAATAGGCGGTCACGCCGGCCTGCAGAGCATCCGCCTTGGTCTTGGAATCACCGAAAGCGGTCATCAAGATGATGGGGCAGGCGGGGGCGACGTTCCTGAGCCGGGCGACATAATCCAGCCCCCCGGCCGGCATCCGAAGATCGGTGAGGATCAGATCGGGCTGTGAATCCATGACCATCCGCAGGGCCTCGTCCCCGTCGCTTGCCTCCATAATCCGCGCTCCCAGGTCCCACAATTCGTCGCAGAGAAGGCTTCTCATCGCTCGATCGTCTTCGACCACCAACAACACGACTGGTTCCTTTCGTTGCACTGGTTGCCTCATCGCCTCAGGTTGAGCTGCTCCAGACGCTGATTTAGATATCAGCAATTGGCATGCCCATCGAATTGGTCCGTTTGTGTTTGAGAATTTATAGATTTATCGATGGGTTAGATGTTGAGGCGGAAGGAAAAATGGTGAGAAAGACTACAGGACCGGAAGAAAGGTGGTGCAAGATGCCTCAATTAAAAAAATGCCTCGATTAAAAGGAGATGACAAGCGGCAAGGTACAAGCTTCTTCAAGGGATACGGTTGCCCGAACTTGCCTGCTTGTCACTTGTCAGCTCCTGAATGAACCGGCAGGGAAATCGTGAAAGTCGTGCCGCGACCCGGTTCACTCTCAACAGCGATCGAGCCGCCATGTTCCTGAACGATCCCATGTACGACCGTGAGGCCCAGGCCGGTTCCTTTGCCGACCTCTTTGGTCGTAAGGAACGGAATGAAAATCTTGGAGAGGTGCTCCTTGTCCATGCCATGCCCCGTGTCGGCCACGATCAGCTTGACTTGTCCATCCCCCTTTTCCAGACCGATGCGCAGCGTTCCTCCGTTCGGCATCGCATGTAGGGCGTTGATCAGGAGATTCAGCAGGACCTGGCTCATGTGGTCCGGATCGGCATGCACGAGCGGGAGGGAAGGGGCTTCGGCCCTTTCAACGAGAATCTGGTGTCGCGTGAGACGCTCCTGGATCACCTCCAGGCAGTCCTCGATGGTCCGCCGGAGATCCATCGGTCTTCGCTCGGTCGGGCGTCGTCTGGCGAACGTCAGCAACTGGTTCATGATCTTGGTGATGCGTTCCACCTGCCCGACGATCGTTTCCAGCCCTTTCTTGGTCTGCTCCTCCTGGGTCCGTTTCATCAGGTACTCGGCACGGCCCAGGATGACGTTCATCGGGGTGCCGATTTCATGGGCCATGCCGGAGGCCAGGGTCCCCAGCTCGGCCAGCCGTTCGGTCTGACGGAGCTGCTCGATCGATTGCTGGAGATCCGCCTGGGTCTGCTGCAGGTCTTTCTTTTTCTGGTTCAGCCCTTTCTCCAATTGGCGGCTG
>CAZKHY010000030.1:0-20319 GCA_964552455.1 uncultured Nitrospira sp. | reverse complement strand
TGGCGAATTCCAGTTTCTCCGACGACTTTCTGATGTAGGCTTCGATTGCGAGCTGGATGTCCAGGAACACCACCTTGGTCATCGCGATCCGCAGGAACTGGCACTGGGCCGGCTTGTCGCGGAAATACTTGAAGATGAGCGGGTGAAGCAGGTTGAGATAGAGCGCATAGGCGCCCAGGTACCATTGGGGCGTCAACCCGATGCGATCGTGGACTTCGCCGATCTTCACCCGGCCCTCCATATAGGATCGGTCGTAGGGGCCGGTGACCAATGAGAGCAAGTACCGCTTCTGGGCGTCTTTGAGCCGGGTCGTGATCAGCTCGTCCGTGAGGAGCCGGCGCGTTTCTGCAAAGCCCAGCAGGTGACGGTAAAACGCATCCACCAGCTCATCCACGTGCTGGGTCATCAACGGTTGGAGGGACCTGAGGCCGGCCTCTTCCTCTTCCGTGAGCTGAAGGTATTCTTTTCGGATGTTCCAGTCGTCCATCTTCTATCAGTGAGGAGCAAGGAGACCTATCACTTCACTCCTGACTCCTCACTCCTTGCTTCCTTCGATTTCCGCCAGTTTCCGATAGAGGGTCTTCCGGTCAATCCCCAGGGTCTGGGCGGCCTGGTACTTGTTCCCGCCGGTTTTTTCCAGGATGCGGAGAATGTACTCTTTCTCGACTTCCTGCAAGGGGAGGATGCGCTCCGCGGCCTCGTCGATGACTTTCCGGTCGCCCCGCGCACCTTGGATCGCCGCAGGCAGATCATCCGGGACGATCTTCTCGCCCCGCGCCAGCGTCACCGCCCGCTCGATGACGTTCTCCAGCTCCCGCACGTTGCCGGGCCAGGCATAGTCCATCAGCAGCGCGAGGGCGGACTCGCTCATGCCGCGCAGTTCCTTATGGCTGGCTTCCGCCGACCGGCGGAGAAAGGTTTCGACCAGCAGCGGGATGTCCTCCCGACGCTCCCGCAGCGGCGGGAGCCGGATCTCGATCACGTTCAAACGGTAATAGAGGTCCTCCCGGAACCGCTTGGCCTTCACTTCTTCGGTCAGGGTCAGGTTCGTCGCGGCGATGATCCGCACGTCCACCGGCACGGAACGGGTGGCGCCCACCCGGCGGATCTCCCGTTCCTGGATGGCCCGCAGGAGTTTCGCCTGGAGCATCAACGGCAACTCGCTGATTTCGTCCAGGAAAATCGTGCCCTTCTGCGCCTCCTCGAACAGGCCCCGCTTGTCGTTTTTAGCGTCGGTGAAGGACCCCTTCATGTGGCCGAAGAGCTCGCTCTCCAGGAGCGCTTCGGGGATTGCGGCGCAATTCACGGGGACGAAGGGGGCGTCGCGGCGCTCGCTGTTGTAGTGGATGGCTTTGGCGACGAGCTCTTTGCCGGTCCCGCTCTCCCCGGTGATCAAGACGTTGGTCGGGCTGTCGGCAACCCGGCGGATCAGGTCGAAGACCTCCCGCATCGGTTTGCTCTTCCCGAGAATCTGGTGGAAGCTGTACTCCTTGTGGAGCTCGCGCCGCAGGTGTTGCACCTCGCGCCGCAACGAGGCTTCGCGCAACGCCTTCTCGGTGATCATGACCAGTTCGTCGGTCTTCACGGGCTTCGTGAGGTAGTCATAGGCCCCTTGCTTCATGGCCTCGATCGCGCTCTCCACGGAGCCGAAGGCGGTCATTAAAATGACGTTGGTATAGGGGGAGGCCCGCTTGATCTCGGCCAGCAGTTCGAGGCCCGGCATTTCCTTCATGCGGAGGTCGCTGAGCACGACGGCATACTCCTCCTCCGCCAGCTTCTTGAGCGCCTCGTGGCCGCCCGATGCAATGCCGACCTTGTGGCCGCGCTCTTCCAGCACGTCCTTGAGCAACGTCCGCATGTCCGGCTCGTCATCGACGACCAGAATTGTTCCGGTCTCCTGCAGCATAGTGCGGTCCTTCGACGATGGCATACACAGGTAAAACGAGCAGTCGCCCCAGATTAGCAGAAGAGAAAAAAAATGGCTAGGGGTGGGCAAGTCGCGAGGGCGATCTGGTCGGATTAGGAGGTGATCATGCGCAGCGTTTCTTTTACGGTATGTCGCTCTGTGGTGAAATATCCGAATCGTCTCCATCCAGGAATCGGTCGATCTGGTCCCGGTCCGCCAGCCCCACCAACTTGGCCCCGTCCCGCCTGATCAGGACGGGCAGGCCGAAGATGCCGGTCTTTTCCCACTGTTGCTGCCACAGAGCCACGGTCTCGGCAATGTGAGGGTGATCGAGCAGTTCGAACGCGGTACGGGCCAGCCCGACGCCCTCCGCGAGGGTGTAGAGCGTCCTCCGATCGGATAAGTCCCATCCCTTGTGCCAGAAGCCATGATAACAGGCCAGCTTGAATGCTTGGGCCCGGACATCATCGATGAGCAGAAAAGCCGCCATCGCCTTGATTGCATCTCCTGTGTCGGGCCTGTTTTTCGGCTCGGCAATCAACAGGTCAGGCCAACAGCGCCGCACCGGGGCGACTTCCTGAGCCAATTCCATGGCCTGGGCAGGCACCGCGGCATCAGCCGGGCGGTTCCGATGGAGGCCCCGCTGCACCCCTCGCCAGACGAGGCGGTCGTCGGCTCGCAGTTTCCGCAAACGTTCTTCCAGCGCATAGCAGGACGGGCTTGTGAAATCGCTGTAGAGGATGAATTCCGGGATCATCGGGGAGTTGCCTCTGCGAGACGCACCGGTCCGCCTCTCTCCGAAATTGTTTATTGAATCGCCTCAATGAGGCAAGCAACCGCCATGCCGCTTAACCAGGCCCGTCAAGCTCCTGGCTTGGGTGCTTGGACTCGTTGATTTTCAAGCGGAAGGCCTGGTGCGTTGTAAAAAAGAAGAAAGCAGGCGAGTGCTGTCTTAACCGGAATGGCGTATCGAGCGAGATACGCTACTTATCTGGTCGGATACGGAGGCGGGCATTTTTTGTGCTGGGGCCGGTGGCTCGGCCGGCTGCTCGCTGTCCGGCTGGGGCTCCGGCGACCTGGCAAGGGAGTCGGGAGGAGGGACAGGGGAAGTCCTGCGCCCGCCCATCAAGCTGGAATAGAGGATCGGGATGACGACCAGCGTGAGCAACGTGGCCGCGCCCACCCCGAAGAGGAGCGAAACCGCCAAGCCCTGGAAGATCGGGTCCAGGATGATTACGAAGGCGCCGACCATGAGCGCGGCGGCGGTCAGGAGGATCGGTCTGGTGCGGATCGCTCCGGCCCGGATGACCGCCTCCGTGATCGGGACTCCTTGCTCCTGCTGGAGTTGGATGAAGTCCACGAGGAGGATGGAGTTCCGCACGATGATGCCGGCCAGGGCGATGAAGCCGATCATCGAGGTGGCGGTGAAATAGGAGCCGGTCAGCCAGTGGCCGGGAAGGATGCCGATCAACGTCAGGGGGATGGGGGCCATGATGATGACCGGCGTCAGGAACGACTGGAACTGCCCGACGATCAACAGGTAGATCAGCAACATGGCCACGGCAAAGGCCAGACCCATATCACGGAACGTTTCGTAGGTGATGTGCCATTCCCCGTCCCACTTCATGGCCAGCGTGGCTTCCGACCAGGGCTGTGCGGCGTAATGCTGTTCGATGAGATAGCCTTCCGGAGGCCGGTAGGATTCCAGTTGCTTGCCGATTCCCAAGACTCCATAGACCGGGCTCTCAGCCCGGTTGGCGCCAGCCCCGCCGACATCCCCGGTCACATAGACCACCGGTTTCTGGTTCTTGTGGTAGATGGTTTTCTCCTGGACCACCTGCTCCACCGTCAGCAGCTCGGAGAGGGGGATGAGTTGAACGCTGCTCGCCCGGGAGCTCGCGGCCGCGGAGGCCCCGGGCGCTGAATCCGTTCTTGCTTTCAGCGCGATCTCGCCCAGGTGTTCCAGCCCGGTCCGCTCGGCCAGCGGGAGCCGCAGGACGATCTGGACCTGGCTCTTCTCCCGCGGGATGTGGACCAGGCCGATCTTCATGCCCTCCAGCGCCATCCGCAGCGTGTTCACGATTTCATCCGACGGGATGCCGGCCAGGGCGGCTTTGGCCCGGTCCACCGTGAAGACGTACTTGGTCTGGTCGGCCTCGATGGAATCGTCCACGTCGACTACGCCCGGCGTGCTCTCGAAGAGCTTCCTTAGGTCGCGGGCGACCGCGATCTGGCGGCCGTAGTCGGGTCCGTACACTTCGGCGACCAGCACCGACTGTACCGGCGGGCCCGGCGGGACCTCCACCACCTTGACGTTGGCTCCGTACTGCCGGGCGAGCCGCTGCACCTCCGGCCTGATCCGCTGCGCAATCTCGTGGCTCTGGGCTTTCCGCTCATCTTTGTGCGTCAGGTTGATCTGGATATCCGCCTGGTGCGGCTCGTCGCGAAGGAAATAGTGGCGCACCAGCCCGTTGAAATTGAACGGGCTGGCGGTCCCGACGTAGGCCTGGTAGTCCCGGACCTCGGGGACGGCCTGCACGAAGCGGGTCAGGGCCTTGGCGACGTTGGCGGTCTCCTCCAGCGTGGTTCCCTCCGGCATGTCGATCACGAGCTGCAGCTCGCTTTTGTTGTCGAAGGGCAGCATCTTGACGACGACGCCGCGGGTGTAGAAGAGCGAGACCGACGCCACCAGCAGGAGCGCGACGAACGCCAGGAACACCCAGGCGATCAGGGGGTGAGCCAGGAGGGGCGAGAGCAGCCGCTGATACAGCCGATAGGTCCATCCCTGCTCGTCTTCATGGCCGACCCCCTTCATCACGGCGCTCCCCCGGTAGCAGGTCTGGCAAAACCAGGGGATGACCACGAACGCCACCAGCAGCGAGAAGAACATGGCGATGGAGGCGTTGACGGGAATCGGCCTCATGTAGGGACCCATCAGGCCGGAGACGAAGGCCATGGGGAGCAAGGCGGCGATCACGGTGAAGGTGGCCAGGATCGTCGGGTTGCCCACCTCGTCCACGGCGTAGATCGAGGCGTCCCGGTGGGAGAGGCGGCGCAGTTGCAGGTGCCGGTAGGTGTTCTCCACCACCACGATCGCGTCGTCCACCAGAATTCCGATCGAGAAGATCAAAGCGAAGAGCGTCACCCGGTTGATCGTGTAGCCGATCAGCATGGAGGTGAAGAGGGTCAGCGCCAGCGTCAGGGGGATGGCCAGGGACACCACGAGCGCGGGTCGGGGGCCGAGCGCGAGCCCCAGGAAGAGCACCACCGAGACCACGGCGATCAGGAGGTGCCACAGCAGCTCATTCGCCTTGTCGTTCGCGGTCTCCCCGTAATCCCTGGTCACGGTCACACGGACGTCGGCCGGAATGAGGGCGCCCTTCAGCTCCTCCATTTTTTCGACAACGCCGCGGGCCACCGTCACCGCGTTGGTGTTGGCCTGCTTGGCGATGGCCACGGTGACGGCGGAGGATTCGGTAAAGCCAGCGCCTGCGGCTTCCGTAGCGGCGATCGATCCTGAACGCGACTCGGCCGAGACCTCGCCGCTGAGGAAGCCCGCGGCGCTGCCGAGCCGTGTTCCGATTGGCCCCGTTCCGAACCAGACGTAACTCGTCGCCTCACCCGGGCCGTCCGTCACTTCCGCCACCTGC
The DNA here is from genome assembly GCA_964552455.1 of uncultured Nitrospira sp. Lineage (GTDB taxonomy): Bacteria > Nitrospirota > Nitrospiria > Nitrospirales > Nitrospiraceae > VGXG01. Next base: position 14,763 of record CAZKHY010000030.1, on the reverse strand, counting down.
CGGAGATAGATCGGACGTGGAGCGCCTGCGGCTTCCGTAGCGGCGAGGTCTCGGCCGAGCCGCGTTCCCGATGGGTGCACCCCGACGACCAAAGCTTCCAGATCCTCGCGCGAGCGGATGAACCGGCCGGTTTCCACCAGGTACTCTCGGTTCTGGCTTTCGAACCGGCCTGAGGGCAGGGCCTTGTTCTCGCCGCGGATCACCCCGGCGATCTGGAGGGGCGTCATGCCGTAGGCCTTCAGGCGGGTCGGATCGAGCTGGACGCGCAGCTCGCGCTGGCGCCCGCCCACGGTGAAGCCCCCGGAGGTGCCCGCCACTTTCTTGACCTCCTCCAGCACGGAATCGGCGAGCTGGCGCAGTTGGAAGTCGGTATAGCGGTCGCTGGAAAGGGTCAGGGTGACGATCGGGACGTCGTTCACGTCCCGCGGCTTGACCATGAACGCGGGAGGGGACCCCGCAGACGCCCCCCCCGCACCCACGAACGGGCCTGCTCCGGGCGGGAGCAGATCCTGATTGGACATGAGCTTGTCGTAGAGATCCACGAGGCTCTGCTCCATCGGCTCGCCGACGTAGAAGCGGACGATGATGAGCGCACCCCCGGGCCGCGACAGGGAGTAGAGGTACTCGACGCCCTTGATCTCGGAGAGCTTCCGCTCGATGGGCTTGGTGATCTGTTCCTCGACCACCTTCGCGGAGGCCCCGGGAAAGGGGAGCCAGACATCGGCCATGGGCACGACGATCTGCGGCTCTTCTTCCCTCGGGGTGAGGAGGACGGCGAAGAGTCCCAGCAGCAACGAGCCCAGCATCACCAGGGGGGTGAGCTTGCTGCTGATGAAGAGGGCTGCGATGCGGCCGCTGAGGCCGGGTCGGAGAGGGGAAGACGTCATGCGTCAACCGGCATTCGTTGATTAAGAGACGTTAGGTGCCCCGCCGTTCGTCATCCTCGAAGGACGAACGACGGATGGCGAGCTACGGGATCACATCGACGCGCACGCCGTCGGCGCCCTTGGCCGCCTCGGTCAGGATGCGTTCACCGAGATTGAGGCCGGACAGGATCTCCAGCCGGCCGTCCAGCGTCCGCCCGACTTTGACCCAGCGCAGGCGGGCGATGCTCTCCGGATCGACGACGTAGACCCCGGTCAACTGTCCCCGTTCGATGACGGACGACCGGGGGACGACGAGGGTTGTGCTGATCCCCTTCTCGATCTGCATCCGTCCGAACATGCCGGTCTTGAGACCCGGCGTCATTGGGAGATCGATCTTCACCAGGAAGGTGTGTGTGTTCGGGTCCCCGGTGGGGAGGATCTGCGCCACCGTGCCTTGGAGAGGCGTCGGGCCGAGGGCGTCAATCGTGACCGGAATCCTGGCCCCGCGCGAGATGGCCCTCAAGTCTCCCTCGGCCACCGTAGTCTCCAGCCTGAGGCGCCGGGGATCCTCGAGTTTCACCAGCGGCTGGCCGGGGGAGGCCAGTTCGCCGACCTCCATCAGTTTCTCCGTGATCACCCCGTCGAAGGGCGCCTTGATGACGGTGTAGCTGAGCTGCACCAAGGCCGCCTGATGACCGGCTTCCGCCACTTTGAACGCCCGCCTGGCATTGTCCAGCTCTTGCTTGGAGACGGAGTCTTGCGCGAAGAGGGTCTCCATCCTGGTGAGGTGGGTCCGTGCATTCTCCAATTCTGCTTCAGCCTTCGCCAGGTTGGCCTTGAGGTCCCGGTTGTCCAGGGTCACGAGCGTCTGGCCCTTGGTGACGAGGGAGCCCTCGCGCACCGCGAGCGCTTGCACCGTTCCGCGGATCTGGCTGGAAAGCGTGGCCTGGGAGGCGGCCGCCACCTGACCGGTGACTTCGAGACGGATCGGCACGTCGACGGTCCGGACTTCCGTGACCGTGCCCTGTACCGAAGCCGGCAGAGGGGAAGACACGGCCGGCGGGGTCGCGTCCTGCTGCGGCCCGCAATCGGCCAACGACAGGAGCATGAGAGTCCACAGGGCTGAGCGCCGCCTCATCCGGCCTCCTGCATTCCTGGTTCCCTTGCCGGTTTCACTCGTCCGCGTCGAGAGGCCTTCCGCCCATACATAGCACGCCTTCACCGTCCTGTCATTCCTTGACGCCGAACGTCCGCAGCAACGCCATCATCGGGCACCACTTGGTGAACGCGGACTGGATCAAGTTCAACGCCACAAAGGCGGCCAGAAAGTTCCAGTAGGGATGGAGCAGAGCCCCCAGGGCGAGAGCCAGCAGGACCACCACTCCGGCGATCAGGTGCAACCAGTTATCAAGTTTCATGGCGCCGCTCCTTGGTTGTGTTATGGCTCAGCGAACAGGGTTCACCTGCCTAGAGGCAGGAGGCAGGGAAAAGATTCGCCCGTTCTTCGCTCCGTAGATTTGCGAATCGGGTGCCAGGGGCTTGCAATTGAGAAATAATGAAATACGATGGATTAACAATGGGTTCGGATTGATCGCCGGATGAGCAATCCGGTCGGGATGGAGAGAAATGCTACAACGCTCCCGGCTCTCTAGTGCGGGATGCCACAGTTGGCAAGAGCGCTGGCAAACTGCAAGTTGCGAGCTGGCAAGGCGCCCGTGGGCCAGTCTAACAACGGCTGCCGGACATAGGCATTTGTCAGCCGTCGGCTTGAGTCCGGCCCGTTATTTCTTTCTGACGAGGATGTGGATCGGGGTGCCGAGAAAGTCGTACTGCTCGCGGAGACGGTTCTCCAGGAACCGGAGGTAGGTTTTTCCGACGTCCTCGGGATGGCCCACGAAGAGGGCGAAGGCGGGCGGCTTCGTGGCGACCTGGGTGATGAAGGCCGACTTGGTGATCTTGCCGGGCTTGCCTTTGCGGACCGGCAGCGGGTTCTCGGCCAGCAGCTCCTGCAAAAACTTGTTGAGCGGGCCGGTGGCCACGCGGACGGTGAAGGCTTTCATGACCCGGTTGATCAGCGGGTAGAGGGAACCCACTGAATCCGGTTTCAGGGCGGTCGCGAAGAGGACCGGGGCCCAGGGCAAAAAGGGAAAGCGCCGGCGCAGCTCGCGCTCGTATTCGGCGCGGGCCTCCGCGTCGCCCTCGCGCAGGTCCCACTTGTTCACCAGCAGGATGCAGGCCCGGCCCTGCTTCAGCACCAACCCGGCGATCTTCGTGTCCTGCTCGGTGATGCCTTCCACCGCGTCGAGCAGCAGCACGGCGACGTCGGAACGGCCCATCGCCTTCAGTGATCGGGCCACGCTGTACCCTTCAATGCCCCGCTCGATGCGTCCGCGCCGCCGGATGCCGGCCGTGTCGGTGAAGACGTACTGCCGATCCCGGTAGGTCACGAGGGCATCGATGGAGTCGCGCGTGGTGCCGGGGATGTCGCTGACCACCACCCGGTCCTGGCCGAGCAGCGTGTTGACCAGGGTGGATTTGCCCACGTTCGGCCGGCCCACGATCGCCACGCGGGGGAGATCCGCTCGAACGGCTTCGGCGTCGGATTCCGGAAGCAAGGGGAAGAAGGCTTCCAGCAGGTCGTCCACTCCGATGCCGTGCTCCGCCGAAACGGGGTAGAGCTGCTCGTGCCCCAAACGATAGAAGTCCGCCAGCAGCGCTTCGGCCTTGGCGCTGTCGATCTTGTTGATCGCGACAAACACCGGCTTCTTGGCGCCGCGCAGGAGGCTGTTGATCTCTTCGTCGGCCGGGGTGAGGCCCGTGCGGCCGTCCATCACGAGGATCAGGATGTCGGCCTCGGCGATCGCGATCTGAGACTGGCGCTTGATGAGCGACAGCATGCCTTCGCTGGCGGCCGGGTCCAGACCGCCCGTGTCCACGAGGCGAAAGGGACGGCCGCGGAAGGACCCGTCCGCATAGTTCCGGTCCCGGGTCACGCCCGGCACGTCGTCCACGATCGCTGTTTTCCCGCCTAGGATACGGTTGAAGAGCGTGGACTTGCCGACGTTGGGTCTTCCAATGATCGCGATCAACGGTGCGGTCATAGCAATGGACCGTACCACAGGGGTTTCGGCAAAGACAAGGAACCGGCTTCGCTTGCTATTTTGTGGTTCTCGGCCTAGGATGAAAAACCTAACCCCCCCCCAACCTCTAGTCGAGAGGTGCGCCCATGATCATGCAGATCAAGATCGCGCTGGGGATGGCCTTGCTCGCAGGAACATTGGCCGGATGCGCGCCGGCCCTTCACCAAGCCGCTGAGAGTGGAGATCTTCAACAGGTCCGGTTGTTGTTGGATCAGGGGGCGGATGTCAATGAACACGGATGGCAAGGTGGATGGACCGCTCTGCACTGGGCGGCGTATCGTGGCAACCTGGAGGTTGCGCAACTCTTGCTGGAGAGGAAAGCGGACGTCAATGCCAAAATGACCTATGGACAGACCCCGTTATTTTGGGCTGCGGAGAACGGCCATAAGAACATGGTGCAACTTCTCTTGGATCGAGGTGCCGACTGCTGTGATGTCGTGAGCGGGGCTGGATGGGGCAAGGGGCTTACCCCGCTGAAGGCTGCGCAGGAGAGGGGAGATGTTGCGATCGTCCGGCTGCTGGAGCAGGCGGAGGCGCGGCAGCTCGGGCCTGCGCCGCCGGTGGCATCGTCTCCCGCGTCCCCCTCTCCCGCACCATCGGCTGCGGTCGGCGTTTCAACGAGCGATGTGGATACGCCGCCGGCGCGTCGCGCCAAGGCCCGCCCCAACGCCTACGCCGTCGTGGTCGGCATCGAACAGTACCAACAGAAACTGCCCAAAGCCGACTTTGCCGCCCACGATGCCGAGATCATGGGGCAGTACCTCACCAAGACGCTCGGCTATGCGGAGGAGAACGTCGTCGTGCTCCTCAACGATCGGGCTACGAAGACCGGGGTGGAGAAGTACATCGAACATTGGCTGCCGGACCGCGTCGAAAAAGATGCTTCCGTGTTCATCTATTATTCCGGCCATGGTGCGCCGAATCCGAAGACCTCCGATGCCTATCTGATGCCCTACGACGGCGACCCAGCCTTCGTGGATGCGACCGGCTATCCGCTCAAGCGACTTTACGAGCGGTTGGGCAAGCTGCCGGCGAAGAACATCGTCGTTATGCTGGATTCCTGCTTCTCCGGGGCCGGGGGCCGGTCGGTCATCGCGGAAGGGGCCAGACCCATGATGCTCTCGATCGAGAATCCCATTTTGGCGGGGAACAAAACCGTCGTCCTTGCGGCCAGCTCCGGGACGCAGATTTCGAGCACGTTCAAAGAACAGGGTCACGGGCTGCTGACCTATTACTTCTTGAAGGGACTTCGCGGCGAGGCTGATGCCAACAAAGATGGAAGCGTGGACCTCGCCGAAGTCTTTGCCTATCTCAAACCGCAAGTCGAGCGGACCGCACGGCGGGACTACCACAACGAGCAGACGCCACAGTTGCTGGGCAGCCCGGAACTGCTCACAAAGGGCGTCAAGCTGATCGAACCGGTCCGATAAGGCTTTCTGGTGTGAGGCGCCTCATGTTGACACACATGGGAATCGTACCGGGCTTGGTGCTGCTTGCCGGATTGTCGGTCGGCTGTGCCTCGGAGCTGTACAACGCGGCGGAGCGTGGCGATCTCAGGGCCGTTCAGACCCTGGTGGGTCAAGGAGCGGTCATTAACGAGGCGTCGGGAATCGACGGGGACGTGCCTCTGGTCGGGGCGGCGCAAAGCGGCAAGATCGAGGTGGTGCAATTCCTCCTCGATCACGGCGCAGACGTGAACAAGGCCGGCAACATGGACACGACCGCTCTGCATGCTGCGGCCAGCGGTGGATATCTGCCGATCGTGCAGCTTTTGCTTGACCGAGGGGCCGATGTGAACAGCCAAGATCGTTTCAAGTTTACCCCCTTATCCAGTGCAGCTTCAGCAGGCCACACACAAGTCGTGAAGTTATTGCTTGACCGAGGGGCGGACGTCTCTCTGCCCGATTACTGGGGCACACAGCCTCTCTGGTGGGCGGTGAGGGAGAAGGGGAATGCCGAGATCGTGCGGATGTTGCTGGAGCATGGCGCAGACCCGGGCATCAAGGGAAGGGAAATCGATATCCTGCAGGACTGGCGCCCTCCCTTGACGGTCGCGCAGGAAAAAGGGAACACCAAGATTATCCGGTTGCTTCAACAGGCTGAAGCCCAGCAGCTTGGGACCGCGCCGCCCGTGATTGCCTCTCCTGCGCCAGGCACTCCCGTTCCGCAAGCGGCGGTCAGCGTCCCGGCCAGCGATGTGGACCGTCTTCCGGCGTTAAAGTCCAAGCCGAAGGCGAATGCCTATGCGATCCTCATCGGGATCGAGACGTACCGGAACAAGCTGCCCAGGGCGGACTATGCGGTCCATGATGCGGAGGTCATGAGCGAGTACCTGACCAAGATCATAGGCTACCAGGAAGAAAACGTCGCGCTGTTGCTCAACGATCGGGCGGCGAAGGCGGATATCGAAAAATATTTTGAAAAGTGGCTGCCGAACCGTGTGGAGAGAGACGCCTCGGTCTTTGTGTACTTCTCCGGCCATGGCGCGCCGAATCCGAAAACCGGCGACGCCTACCTGGTGCCCTACGACGGCGATCCGGCCTTCGTGGACGAGACCGGGTATGCCCTGAAGCGGCTGTATCAACAGATGGGCAAACTGCCGGCGAAGGATGTGGTGGTGATGCTGGATTCCTGCTTCTCCGGCGCCGGCGGGCGGTCGGTGCTTGGGAAGGGAATGAGGCCGATGGTGCTCTCCATCGAAAATCCGGTGTTGGCGAGCGGGAAGACCGTGGTCCTGGCGGCCAGCGCCGGCGACCAGATCTCCAGCACCCATGACCAGAAGGGCCATGGGCTGCTGACCTACTTCTTCCTGAAAGGTCTGCAGGGTGAGGCCGATAGCAACAAGGATGGGTCGGTGGACTTGAAAGAACTCTTTGCCTATCTCAAGCCCCAGGTCGAGCGCACGGCCCGGCGCGAGTACAACAACGAGCAGACGCCGCAGCTCCTCGGGAGCCCGGAGCTGCTCGCGAAGGGCGTCCGCTTGATCGAACGTACGGCCCCGTAATTCTCCGTTCCCTCCGCCGCTCGGCCCGGCTTGCATATCCATATCCCTTACAGTAAAGTAAGGAAATTATATTTTGATAAGGAGATAGTTCCATGCCGACCTCGACCGTGACCAGCAAAGGCCAGACCACCATCCCCAAAGAGATCCGGGCGCGCTTGAATCTCCAACCCGGCGATCGCCTGGAATTCGTGGTGGACGAGGACGGCCGCGTCGTGGTGCTCCCGGCCACGGTGGATGCGGCGGAGCTGGCCGGTATCCTCAAGCCGCCATCGCGGCCGGTGACCGTGGAGGCAATGAAGCAAACTATTCGCAAGCGAGGAGGCCGTCGGTGATCGGCTTGGACACGAACGTGCTCGTCCGATACCTGGTGCAAGACGATCCCGGACAATCCCGAAAGGCCTCGCAACTGATCTCCCGGGAGTGTACCCGGGAGACGCCGGGCTTCATCAGTCGGATCGCCCTCTGCGAGCTGGTCTGGGTGCTGGAGAGCGCCTACGGATATTCGAAAGAGACGATCGCCGGCGTGTTGGAGAAGGTCTTGCGGACGAGCCAATTTCAGGTCGAGGACGTGCAAGCTGCGTGGACGGCGTTTCGTCTGTACCGGAAAGGGAAGGCGGACTTTGCGGATTGCCTGCTCGGCACGGTCAATCATCATCATGGATGTGATCGGACTGTGACGTTCGACCAACAAGCGGGCAGGCTGGAAGGGTTCACATTGCTGTAGCGACGCTGCAGCCGGAGCAACAAGGTAACCGATGAATCGGGTTGGCGGGAACGCAAACTTCGACTGGGCCGCCGTGGACGACGTGCTCCTGGACATGGACGGCACGCTCCTGGACCGGCACTTCGACAATTTCTTTTTCGAAGAAGAACTGCCGCGCCGGTACGCGGCCAAGCACGGGCTGCCGTTCGAGGACGCGCTCGAGAAGCTGCTGGGGCTCTACCGGTCCGTGGAGGGCGAATTAGACTGGACCGATCTGCACTACTGGACCCGGGTGCTGGACATCGACTTGATCGCGCTCACCAAAGAATTCGATCACCTGATTGACTTCCATCCCGACGCCGTGGAGTTTCTCGAATATCTCCGGGCGAAGGGGAAACGTCTTCACATCGTCACCAACGCCCACGAGTCGGGCATCGCGATCAAGGTCGCGCGGACCGGCGTGGACAAGCACGTGCGCCGGATCGTCAATGCCTTCGAGATCGGCTATTTGAAGATGCGACCGGATTATTGGCCGATCTGCCGGCGGGTGATCGGCTTCGATCCGTCACGCTCTCTCTACGTCGACGACGATGAAGCCTGCCTGGCCGCCGCTCACGACTATGGCATCGGCCACATCTACCACCGGTCCAAGTCCAGCTCCCGGCTTCCGCCCCAGCCCTCCCGGCGTTTCCCTTCCATTGAGAGCTTCCAGGCCTTGATGCGGCCATGAACGTCGGGCCGTTCACGCCCTTGCTCCGTGCGATCCTTCTCGGTGCCGCTTTCGTCGGTCTGACTCCGATGGTCGGGCCGGTTCATGCCACCCACGTGCAGGAGAGTCCCGACCGCTCTCCTCGCGAGGAGGCGCCGCTCCGCGAGCAGACGGTGATCGGAAAAGACGGAGCGCCCGCGGCGCTGGTGCCGGCCGGGGAGTTCCAGATGGGGGATCCGGCGGGTCTTCCCGACGAGCAACCGGTCCACCGGGTCCAACTGGGCGCCTACTACATGGACCGATACGAAGTGACGACGTTACGCTACGCCAGGTTTCTGGAGGCGACCGGCCGGAAAGAACCGGACCGGTGGAGCGAGGTCGGCTTCTCCCGCGACGGCAAGCGTCCGGTCGTGGGGGTGGATTGGCACGATGCGGACGCCTATTGCCGCTGGGCCGACAAGCGCCTCCCCACGGAGGCCGAGTGGGAGAAGGCGGCGCGGGGCGCGGACAAGCGGCTGTATCCCTGGGGCGATCAATCACCGAACGGGTTGCTGGCCGGCTACAACTGGACCAGCCGACGCTTCTGGGAAGGCTATGAGACCCTCTCCCCGGTGGGCAGCTACGAAGCCGGCAAGAGCCCCCATGGGATCTATGACCTGGCGGGCAATGTGGCAGAATGGGTGGCGGACTGGTATGACGAACGGTACTACAGCCGCAGCCCGGACGTGAACCCCACCGGACCCTTGACCGGCGACCGCAAGGTGGTCCGCGGAGGAGCCTGGCTCAATGAACCGATGGACATGCGATCCGCCAAACGGTACCGGTACCTGCCGACCTTCCGGAACGTCAACGTGGGGTTCCGCTGCGTCCAGGATGCGCCACGCTGAGGGTCTCACGATCGGGGCGCCGTCACGGTTGCGACGCCGTGATACAGTTCGCCGATGATGCGAGGCACGCCTGACAGTCTGAACCGCTCCATCTGCGTCACGTGCAAGCCGGCCTGACGGATCAACGAATCGATCGGGCGGTTGAGGTTGCAGCCGCAGGCGATCACCCGTTCGATCGGGTTCAGGCGGTCCTGCCACCTGGCCACCAGCGGATCGTCGCTCCGCCCGTGCTCCAGAAACATGTAGGTCCCGCCGGGTTTCGTCACCCGCCGCACCTCCCGCAAGGCCGCAATCGGGTCCGGGATCGTGCAGAGGGTGAACGTGCTCACGACGCAGTCGAAGCGGCCCGCCTCGAAGGGGAGCCGCTCCGCGCTGAGATGGACCACCTGGACCGGCATGGAAGCCGACGTGATTCGCCGGGCCACTCTTGCCGGGAGAAACTCGACCGGGTCAATCGCGGTCAGCGAGGTCACGGCCTTGGGATAGTGCGGCAGGTTCAAGCCGGTCCCGAAGCCGAGTTCCAGAACGTTCCCCCGGGCCGAAGCCAGCGCCTGCCGCCGCAGCTCGCGGAACCGGCTTCGATCCATGGTCCAGTCCATGAGGTACGGAAAAATCCGGTCGGCGTAGAAGCCCATCGGTGCGAGTGTGAAGGAAAAAGTGAAAAGTTAAAAGGGGAAAGTGTACGATACTGTCCACCGTCCTTCCCCTTGCCTTTTTACTTGGACCACAAGCTGTGTTAGATTCGCTGGCGGTGTCGGAGACGTTGCTGTTGATCCGTTAAGTCCGGTCCGGGGCGTGAGGACTTTTGACGTGATGACTGTGAAGACGTTCCTTCTGTTATGAGCAAGACCTACGATCATCAGACGATTGAGGCCAAGTGGCAGGCCTATTGGGAGGCGGAGCGGACGTTCCGCGCCACCGACGATCCGGGTCGGCCGAAGTTCTACTGCCTCGACATGTTCCCCTATCCCTCCGGCTCCGGCTTGCACGTCGGCCACCTCGAGGGCTACACCGCGACGGACATCGTGTCCCGGTACAAACGCATGCGGGGCTTCAACGTGCTCCACCCCATGGGCTGGGATGCCTTCGGCCTTCCGGCGGAGCAGTACGCGGTCAAGACGGGGATTCACCCGGCCGTCACGACCGCCCAGAACATCGACACGTTCCGGCGCCAAATGAAACGGGTCGGACTCTCCTATGATTGGGACCGCGAGCTCAGCACGACCGATCCGAGCTATTACCGCTGGACTCAGTGGATCTTCCTGAAACTCTTCGAGCGGGGATTGGCCTATGTGGCGGAGGTGCCGGTCAACTGGTGTCCGGCGCTCGGAACCGTTCTCGCCAACGAGGAGATCGTGGACGGGCGAAGCGAAGTCGGGGGCTTCGAGGTCGTCCGCAAGCCCATGCGGCAGTGGGTGCTGAAGATTACGGCCTACGCGGACCGTCTGCTGGACGATCTCAAGTTGGTCGATTGGCCCGCCAGCACGCTTGAGATGCAGAAGAACTGGATCGGCCGCTCGGTCGGCGCGGAGGTGGAGTTCCCCCTCGCCGGCGGCAGGGCCGCCCTCCGGGTCTTTACCACCAGACCCGACACCCTCTTCGGCGCCACGTACATGGTCCTGGCCCCCGAACATCCGCTGGTGGAGGTGGTGACGACGGGTGAGCGCCGCGCCGACGTGGCCGCCTATCGCGAGGCCTCGGCGCGGAAGAGCGATCTGCAGCGTCAGGAATTGGACAAGGACAAGACCGGCGTCTTCACGGGCGGCTACGCCCTCAATCCCGTGAACGGCGACCCGCTGCCCGTCTGGATCGCCGATTACGTGCTGATGAGCTACGGCACCGGCGCCATCATGGCGGTGCCGGCCCACGACGAGCGAGACTGGCAGTTCGCCCGCACCTACGCGCTGCCCATCCGGGAGGTCATCGCCGGGGGGAACGTCGCACAGGAAGCGTTCGTCGAGACGGAACGCGGGCGGGTGGTGAACTCGACCACGCCGGACGGGGCCTTCTCGATCGACGGGCTGACCCCCGCGGATGCGATCCCGAAAATCACCGCGTGGCTGGAGTCCGCGGGGAAAGGCCGCAAAGCCGTCAACTACAAGCTGCGCGATTGGCTGTTTGCGCGGCAACGGTACTGGGGCGAGCCGTTCCCGATCGTCTGGGTGGACGGCGAGCCGCGTCCCCTGCCGGAGGAGCAGCTCCCCTTGCGCCTGCCGGAGACCAACAACTTCAAACCGTCGGGGACCGGCGAGAGCCCGCTCGCCAACCTGACCGCATGGCTCGACACCACCGATCCCGCCTCCGGCAAGCCGGCGCACCGGGAGACCAACACGATGCCCCAGTGGGCCGGGTCCTGCTGGTACTACCTGCGATTCATCGACCCGAAGAACGACCGCCGCCTGGTGGACCCGGCGAGGGAACGCTACTGGATGCCGGTGGATCTCTACATCGGCGGGAGCGAGCACGCGGTCCTGCACTTGCTCTATGCCCGGTTCTGGCACAAGGTGCTCTACGACATCGGCGTCGTGAGCACCCCCGAGCCGTTCAAGAAGCTGGTCCATCAAGGGACGGTGCTGGGGGAAGACAACCAGAAGATGTCCAAGTCGCGCGGCAACGTGGTCAACCCGGACGACATGATGGACCAGTTCGGGGCGGACGCCGTGCGTCTCTACGAGATGTTCATGGGCCCGTTGGAAGCGGCGAAGCCGTGGAGCACCAGGGGCGTCGAGGGCATCACGCGCTTCCTGGATCGGGTCTGGCGGCTCATCGTGAACGAAGAAGGCGGCCTGAGCCGGGCCGTCACCGGGGCCACGCCGGCGCCGGATCAGCAGCGGCTCCTCCACCAGACGATCAAGAAAGTCACGGAGGATGTCGAAGAGCTGCGGTTCAACACCGCGATCGCGCAGATGATGATCTTCACCAACGAGATGACAAAGCTCGATGAACGTCCGCGGGCCTTGCTGGAGCCGTTCCTGCTGCTGCTGGCCCCGTTCGCCCCGCACCTCAGCGAGGAGCTGTGGGAGCGCCTGGGCCATCGTCCGAGTGTGTCCCGGCAGCCCTGGCCCCTGTACGACCCGGACTTGGTCCTGAGCGAGCGGCTCACGATCCCGATCCAGGTGAACGGCAAGCTCCGCAGCAAGATCGAGGTGCCGGCCGATTCGACCGAGCAACAAGTCGTGGCCCTGGCCCGACAGGATGCCAAACTGTCGGAGTGGCTCCAGGGCAAGCAGCTGCGCAAGGTCATCTACGTCGAGAAGAAACTGGTCAATTTCGTCGTGTAGGTGCGGGGGACACGTGACAAGTGGCAAGGTGCAGGTGACAAGCTGGTTGCGGCCTGGGTACTTGCTGCTTGTTGCTTGTTCCTTGTCCCTGGTCGCCTGCGGCTACCAATTCCGCGTCGAGGGGGCGGGGCCGACCATCGGAGGGGGCGGGGAGCGGGCCGGCGCGACCACGGCCAAGCAGCAAGGGCCCGCGCCGCGCCTGGTGGTGCTGAATTTCCAGAACAAGAGCTTCGAGCCGAATCTGGAACTGAAATTCACCAATTACACCCGCCATGAGTTCTCGGCCGGCGCCGGAGTGCAGGTGGTCGCCTCGAAAGAGACGGCCGACTACGTCCTGAAGGGGGAGATCCTGTCGGTCGTCATGCCTTCCTTGAGCTTCACGCAGAGCGATACGTTCGAGAGCCGGGTCGTGGTGACGGTCAGGGCGGTGGTGGAGGATCTCCGCAGCGGGAAAGTGCTGTGGGATCAGCGGTCGACGGCGACGTCGGAGTTCTTCATCTCCAACGACCTGCAGTTCAACCGCGTGTTGCAGACCCGGGCGCTGGAGCAGACCGGCCGGCTGATCGCCGAAGATCTCGCCACGCGCTTTCTCGATCACATGGAGTCGGGCGCGAAGCCCGCCGGCCAGAGACCGGCGGCGCCGAAAACCGACGGTCCGGCTGCGAAGTAGGCCTGTCGGACGATTCGGTCCGGTTCGGACGGGGTCACAAGGAGACCGATGAAACCGCAGGAACTGGCGCAGGCCATTCAACGGGACGGAGTCGCGTCCCTCTATCTCGTCTGCGGGGAGGAAGACTGCTTGCGGGATCAGGCGGTGGCCGTGATCAAGACCGCCGTCCTGGGGAACGGAAGTCGGGGGAACGAAGGAGAGGAAGAAGGGCACGGCGGGCTGGAAGCCTTCACCAGCGATCTGCTCTACGGCGATGAATGTGACGCGTCCGAGATCCTGGCCCGCGCGGGGGAGGTCTCGGTCTTTGCGCCGCGCCGCCTGCTGATCGTCAAGGCCGCGGAGAAGCTCCCGGCCCGGGAGGGCGAAGCCCTCCTGCCGTATTTCAAGGCTCCCTGCGAGTCCACGACCCTGGTGTTCGTGGCCGCCAAGCTGGACGGACGGCTGAAGTTCTCGCAGGCCTTGAACAAGCAGGCGGTCGTCGTGGATTGCTCGCCCCTCTATGACAATCAGCTTCCGGCCTGGATCAAAGCCGATGCCAGCAAGGTCGGGGTGCGCCTGAACGAGGACGCGGTGCAGCGGCTGGCCGATCTGGCCGCCTCCCTCAGGAATACGGCCGGCGGCTCCCTGTATCTGATCCGGCGCGAGTTGGAAAAGCTGGCCGCCTATGTGCCGACGGGGACTGTGGCGGGGCTGGCGGACGTGGAAGCGGTGAGGGGCGGCGAAGCGGGCGCCTCCGTCTTTGACCTGGCCGCCGCGATCGGTGCGCAGGACCGGGGACGCGTGCTGGGCATCCTGGCCCGGAACTTCGAAACCGGCGAAGCGCCGGTGCGGATGCTTGGCTCGCTGGTCTGGCAGTATCGGCAGATCTGGAAGGCCAGAGAACTATTGCGGCAGGGTCGTGGAGAAGCGGACGCGGCGCGGATGCTCAGGATGCAGCCGTTCAAGGTGAAGGAGTTCGTGGGGCGGTTCCCCGAGGCTCACCTGAGAGAAGCGTTCCGCCTGTTTGTGGAAACCGATTCCCGCCTGAAGGGAGGCAGCGCGACAACTCCGACGTTGGTGTTGGAATCGCTGTTGCTGACGCTCTGTCGGCTGGGGAAGGAGTCCGGTGTGAAGGCCGGGGGGCCTGCTGCGGTCGGCCGGTCTGAGTCTCCGAGGCCGGCGCCGGCCGCTTCCGATCTGCGAACGGTCAGGACCGGGCGGCCGTCAACTGGTTGACTTTGCCGGCGAGGCGGGAGATCCGGCGGGAGGCGGTATTGGGCTTGAGGACGCCTTTGGTGACGGCTTTGCCGATGGTCGAGGTGGCTTCGCGCAGGGAGGCTCTGGCTTCCTCGGCCTTCTTCTCGTCCACGGCGGTGAGCACTTTCTTCATCACGCCCTTCACCGCGCTCAGCACGGCCCGATTCCGCTGGTGGTGCTTCTCGGCCTGTCGCGCCCGTTTGATCGTCGACTTGTGAATCACTGGCATAAGGCTTACTCCGGTGGTTGTGGCACTGGTTCCTGTTG